>JBFKGB010000119.1:0-9301 GCA_041633535.1 Euzebya sp.
CGATGCCGTCCGGTCACGGGAGGACCGGCGGGCCCGTCTACCGGCCCTCGAGCCGATCGACGCCGACCTGGTCGCCCACCTGATGGAGGACGGCCGGATGTCGGTCAACGCCCTCGCCGACGCCGTGGGCATCTCGCGGGCCAACGCCTACCGCCGTCTGGACCGGCTGGCCGAGGAGGGGGTGATCACCGGCTACGCCGCGACCGTCGATCCGGCGAAGGTCGGCCTGGGTGTGGTCGTGCTGGTCCTGATCGGGGTGCAGCAACGGCGGTGGCAGGACGTCGCGGCGTCGCTGCGGGCCATCGAGGGGATCGACTACCTGGCGGCCACCACCGGGGAGTTCGACTTCATGGCGCTGGTCCGGCTGTCCGACGTCTCGCAGCTGCGTGACGTCGTCCTGGAGGAGCTGCAGGCGACTCCCGGCGTGGTCACGACTCGGACCGTGTTCGTGCTGGAGGAGTACGGCCGCGAGCAGGGCTGAGGGCAGGCCCCCGCGACACCCCGGCGGGCGGGGCGCATACTGACCCCACAGTGGCGACCGACCCGACCGGGACGACGCCGGCGTGGCCGGCGCCCTCCCGCACGGATGCACGGTCGACGGCCGTCACGGGTGCCCGGTCGACTGCCGTCACGGGTGCACGGTCGGCCCCTGCTGACCTGTACGTGCTGCACGTCGTCCTGTGGGACATGCACGCCGCCCGCACGCTGCGGGACCGTCTGCTGGCCGCGGGGGTGGACCCCCAGGCCGTCGCTGTCCGTGGTCGCCGGTGCGAGGACGGGCTGCAGGAGGCCCAGGTCCGTCCGCGCCGCCGCATGACCACCCGCTGGCGGATGAACGCCGCGGTCGTCGTCGCGGCCGCCCTGATCGTCGGGCTGCCCATCGGTGCGTCGCTGGGCACCCTCCTGCTGGGTGAGCAGGTCTGGGCCGCCACGGCGGGGGCCCTGCTCGGCGGGCTGGGGCTGGGCGCCCTGGGCCTGTACGCCGTCTGGGGCGACCACGTCCAGCGGTTCGCCGGCTCGCGCAACAGCTCCCGCGTGGAGGGGCACCTGGCCGTCACCGGTGACACCGCGGTCGTGCGGGCCGAGCTGCTCCTCGCCGCCGACGAGGACGTCCGGCAGGTCACCCGGCTGCCGCCCGGATCCGACCCGCTGGGCTGGTGATGTGACGGCGCGTCCCCCGTCCGCCGTAGGCTGAGGCGCATGGGAGAAGCCGGGGACACCGTCGAGCTCGATCTGGCCGGTCAGGTCGTGCGGATCACCAGCCCCGACAAGGTCTTCTTCCCCCGGCGGGGCGAGACCAAGCTGGACCTGGTCCGCTACTACGAGGCCGTGGCCGAGCCGCTGATGGCCACGATGGGGGACCGGCCGGTGCTGCTGGAGCGCTACCCCGACGGCGCACGGGGCAAGAGCTTCTTCCAGAAGCGCGTGCCCAAGGGCGCGCCGGACTGGCTGCGGACCACCAGCGTCCAGACGGTCAACGGGACCCCCTCCAACGCCCTGGTCGCCGCCGATCTGGCCCACGTCGCCTGGGCGGTCAACATGGGCTGCCTGGGGTTCCACGTCTGGCCCCTGCAGACGCGTGACGACGACCACCTGGTCGTCTTCGACGCCGCCGCCCCGTCGCGGGTCGCCCTGCCGGTCCTGGACGTGGAGCAGTGGGGAGGGGTGGACGAGCGCGCCGTCGTCGACGAGCTGCGCATCGACCTGGACCCGACCCCCGCCGTGGGGTTCGACCAGGCGCGGCAGGCCGCCGCGGTCCTGCGGGAGCTGCTGGCCGAGAAGGGCGTGCAGGCCTGGGCGAAGACCACCGGCAAGCGGGGCATCCACGTCTACGTCCGGCTGGAGGCCCGCTGGAACAGCTACGAGGTGCGTGCTGCCGCGGTCGCCGTCGCCCGGGAGCTGGAGCGTCGCCGGCCCGACCTGCTGACCGCCGCCTGGTGGAAGGAGCAGCGGGGGGACCGCGTGTTCGTGGACTACAACCAGAACGCGCCGCACAAGACCGTGTTCGGCGCGTGGTCGGTGCGGCCGAAGGTCGGCGGCCAGGTCTCGGCGCCGTTCGCATGGGGCGAGCTGGACGCCGTGGACCCCGACGCGCTGACGATCGCGACGGTCCCCGCGCGGCTGGCCGCGGAGGGTGACCCGTGGGCCGCGATGTACGCCTCGCCGCAGGACCTCGAGCCCCTGCTGGCCATGCACGACGCCGACATGGAGGCCGGTCTGCTGGATGCTCCGTGGCCGCCCGTCTACCCCAAGATGCCCAACGAGCCGCCACGGGTGGCACCCAGCAGGGCCCGCAAGGAGGACGTGTCGTGACCGACCCCGAGGACCGCACACCCGCCGATCCCGGCGCCCGGCCCACGGGCGGTCCCGCCGAGGAGCCGGACGGCACGGCCTCCCGGGTCGCGCCGGCCGACCTGGTCCGCCAGGTCCTGACGGGCACGCAGGGGGTGGCCGAGCTGGTCGCACGCGCTGCCGTGCTGGCCCACGGCCGTGCGGCGAGGGAGCACCGGGACCGCGTCTGGGCCGCGGGGACCCCGGTGCAGGACGAGATCGATAGGACCATCCGGCACCACACGGGCCTGGCCCGCGCCCAGGGCGCTGCGGCCGGCGCCACCCTGACGGCCATCGAGACGACGTCGCTGTGGGGGTCCGCGGGGACCCTGACCGTCCCCGCCGCCCTGACGGGGCTGGCCGGTGACCTGACCTCGCTGGCCTGGATCCAGGCCAGGATGGCCATGCACCTGGCGGCGCTGCACGGGCTGGACCCGCTGGACGCCGACGCCCGCCTGCGGGACCTCCTGCAGCTGTGGGGCATCGAGTCGCTGGACGACGTCGTGCAGGGCTCGACGGCCCTGTGGGGCCGGCGGGTGCTGGGCCGGGTGACGGGCCCGGTCGCCCGTCTGCGGACGCTGCTGCACCTCGTCGGCCTGCGCTCGATGACCAGGCGCCTGGTGCCGCTGGCCAACGTCCCCCTCACCGCAGCGGCCAACGCCAAGGCCACCGCGGCGCTCGGTCAGGACGCGGTGCGCTTCTTCGCCGACCATCCCAGCCTGCGGGACTGAGCCCCGACGTCAGTGGACGTGCGGCGTGCCCGTGTGGTGGTGGTGGCTGTGGTGCGGGTCGTCGACGATGGCGTGGTCGCCGACGACCACCGGCTGCCGGCCGTAGGCCTCGGCCAGGTGCTCGGGGGTCAGGACCTGCTCGGGTGTGCCCCAGGCGACGACGCCGTCGGACAGCAGCACCACGATGTCGGCCAGCCGCGCGTCGGCCAGGTCGTGCGTCGTCATCACCACCGCCCGTCCGGCGTCGCGCTCGGCCCGGACCACCGACAGGATCGCCTCGCGGGACACCACGTCCAGGCCGGTCACCGGCTCGTCCAGCATGAGGACGTCCCCCTGCTGCGCCAGGCCCTGGGCGATCAGCAGACGCTGCTGCTGTCCGCCGGACAGCTCCCGCAGCTGGCGGTCGGCCAGGGCGACCGCGCCGATCCGCTGCAGGGCGCCGTCGACGGCCGCATGGTCGGCGGCCGTGAACCGGCCCAGCAGCCCGCGGTGTACGTACCGGCCCATCATCACGACCTCGCGGCCGCTGATCGGCAGCAGCTTGTTGTCCTCGGTGCGCTGCTGCACGTAGGCGATCCGGCGGCGGCGGCGGGCGGGGCTGCCGCCGAGCACCTGCACCTCACCCGACAGCGGCTCGACCAGCCCGGCGATGGCGTTCAGCAGGGTGCTCTTGCCTGCGCCGTTCGGTCCGATCAGCGCCGTCAGCGATCCCGCCGCCAGCTCCAGCGACACCCCTGACAGCACGGGGACCCCCGGGTACCCGAGCGTCACGTCCAGCAGCTGCACGGCTGGCGGATCGGTCAGATGAGGGTGGTGCACGGCCTGCCTGGAGTCGCTAGTAATGGGAACGGTTCCCAATTCTAGATGGTGGAGATGGTGGTTCGCATGGCGAGTGTGCATGGTCGGGCGGTCGGGGTGGCCCTCCTGCTGGTGCTGACGTTGGGCGCCGCCGCCTGTGGCGGCTCGCCGTCGGTGCCCGATGCGGTGGCAGATGCAGGGCAGGCAGGTGCCGGCGGGGGCGACGCGGCGGCCGGTGCCGGTCAGGACGACGCGGTGTCGGATGCCGACGAGGGCCTGTCCGTCGTCGTCACCACGACGGTGCTGGGGTCCCTGGTCAGCGACGTCGTCGGCGAGGACGGCACCGTCGAGGTGCTGATGCCCGTCGGGGCCGACCCCCACGGCTTCGCGCCGTCAGCGGCCCAGACCACCGCGGCCGAGCAGGCGGACCTGATCGTCGCCAACGGGCTGGGGCTCGAGGAGGGGCTCGTCCCGCTGCTGGATGCGGCCGCGGCCGACGGCGTGGCGGTCCTCACCGCCACCGACCACGTCGACCTGCTGGAGCCGGGCACCGACGACGACGAGCACGCCGACGACGAGCATGCCGACGACGAGCATGCCGACGAGGCGCACGACCACGGCGAGGGCGACCCCCACATCTGGTTCGACCCCGACCGCATGGCCGACGTCGTCGTGGCCCTGGGTGCTGCGCTGACCGACGTCGACGACACCGTCGACTGGGAGTCCCGTGCGGCCGCGGTCGCGGAGGACCTGCGCGCCCTCGACGCCGAGCTGGCCGACACCCTCGCGGCGGTGCCCGACGACCGCCGCGTCCTGGTCACCAACCACGAGGTGCTGGGCTACCTGGCGGACCGCTACGACCTGCAGGTCGTCGCCACGCTGATCCCCGGCGGCGGGACCCTGGCCGAGCCCAGCGCCTCGGCGCTGGAGGACATCATCGACGTCGTGCGTGACACCGGTGTCCCGGCGATCTTCGCCGAGACCAGCAGCGGCTCGCGGCTGGCCGAGGTCGTCGCCGAGGAGGTCGGTGCCGACGTGCAGGTCGTGGAGCTCTACACCGAGTCGCTGTCCGAGCCCGACGGCCCCGCCGCCACCTACGCGGCGATGATGCGGACCAACGTCCAGCGCATCGCCGACGCGCTGGCCGGCTGAGCGTGGACCTGCTCCTGGAGCCCTTCGGCTCGGCGTTCACCCAGCGCGCCCTCGTCGCCGGCCTGCTGGTGGCGCTGACCTGCGCGACCGTCGGCGTCTGGGTGGTGCTGCGCTCACTCGCCTTCGTCGGGGACGCCCTGGCCCACGGCGTCATCCCCGGCATCGCCGTCGCCGCGCTGCTGGGCGGTGACCTGACGGTCGGCGCAGCGATCTCGGCGGCGGTCACGGTCGGCGGCATCTCGCTGGTCACCAACCGCACCGGCCTCAGCGAGGACACCTCGACCGGGCTGCTGTTCGCCGGCATGCTCTCCCTGGGCGTCCTGGTGATCTCCAGCTCGACGAGCTTCCAGCGCGACGTCACCGTCTTCCTGTTCGGCGACATCCTGGGTGTCACCACCACCGACCTGCAGGTGCAGGCCGTCGCCGCCGTCATCGCCCTGGTGACCTCCGTCGTGCTGTACCGGCCCTTCATGGCGCTGGCGTTCGACGAGCGGAAGGCCGAGCTGCTGGGCATGCGACCACGCATCGCCCGCGCGGCCCTGCTGGCGCTGATCGGTCTGGTCGTCGTCACGGCGTTCCGGACCGTCGGCAGCCTGCTGGTCTTCGGCCTGCTGGTGGCACCGGCCGCGACGGCCACGCTGCTGGTGCGGCGGGTCCCCGTCGTGATGCTCGTCTCGCTGGTCAGCGGTCTGCTGGCCGTCGTCGTCGGCCTGGAGCTGAGCTACCACCTGGACCTGGCCGGATCGGCGGCGATCTCGGCCAGCGCGGTGGGTCAGTTCTTCCTGGTGCTGGCCGCCAGGTCCGCGGTCCGTGGCGTCCGCGCGGCGGTCGGGGGCCCAGCGCCGGCCCAGGGGGCCCACCCATGAGCCAGGCCCACGAGGACATGCTGCGGCAGGCGGGTCTGCGACCCACGAGCAAGCGGCTCAGCGTGCTGGAGACCCTGGCCCACCGCGACGACGCCGTGACGGCCCAGGACCTGTACATGGAGTTCCGCGGGCAGGGCGAGGGGATCGGGCTGTCCACCGTCTACCGGACGCTGACCTCGCTGGTCGAGGCAGGTCTGCTGGACACCTTCCAGCGCGGCGACGAGCAGGCGTTCAGGGCCTGCTCGCCCCGCCATCACCACCACCTGGTCTGCACCTCGTGCCACCAGGTCACCGAGCTCGAGGCCGCGCTGGTCGAGGAGTGGGTGGGGCGGGTCGCCCAGAGCCACGACTTCGAGGTGTCCTCGCACCGCGCCGACGTGTTCGGCGTGTGCGCCGCCTGTCGCAGCTGACCCCAACGCGCCACCGTTGAATGGCGCATAGGCGGTCGAAGGCGGTACAACGGCGTGATGCAGAACCTCTCCGACAGGGTCGCCGCCATCACGGGCGCCGGGTCCGGCATCGGCCGTGCCCTCGCCATCCGCCTCGCCGCGGAGGGATGCCACCTCTCGCTGTCCGACGTGGACGCCGTCGGGCTGGAGGCGACCCACAAGCTCGTGGTCGACCACGGCGTGACGGTCACGACCGCCACGGTTGACGTCGCGGACCGCGCGGCGGTCGAGTCGTGGGCCGACCGGACCGTCGCCGACCACGGCCGGGTCAACCTGGTGGTCAACAACGCCGGCGTGGCGATGGCAGGGACGGTCCTGGACACCACCGTCGAGGACTACGAGTGGCTGATGGGCATCAACTTCTGGGGGGTGCTGTACGGGACCAAGGCGTTCCTGCCCCACCTGGTCGCGGCGGGGGAGGGGCACGTCGTCAACATCTCCTCCATCTTCGGGCTGTTCGCCCAGCCGTCCCAGAGCGCCTACAACGCGGCCAAGTTCGGTGTCCGCGGGTTCACCGAGTCGCTGCGGCAGGAGCTCGACGTCGCCCGCAACGGTGTCTCGGCCACGTCGGTGCACCCGGGAGGGATCGCGACCAACATCGCCCGCAACGCACGGCTGGGCGACAGCACCGTCGCGCTGCTGGGCAGCCAGCCGGAGGAGGCGCGGTCGGGCTTCGAACGGCTGCTGCGCACCTCTGCCGACGCCGCTGCCGAGTCGATCGTGGAGGGGGTGCGACGCAACTCGCGCCGGGTCCTGATCGGACCGGACGCGCGGCTGGCCGACCTCCTCCAGCGCACGCTGCCCAGCGCCTACCAGCGGGTCCTCACGACCGGCGTCAGGCTGCTGCGCTGAGGGTCAGGCGGCGTCCAGGGCGTCGTAGATCGCCCCGGGCAGCTGGGTCTTCGCGATGACCTTGGCCAGCTGCTCGATCTCGGGGACCGTCATCATCAGCGCCTCGGTCGCGGCCGTGACGATCAGCCGCTGGATCCGCGGGTGGTGGTCGCGCGCCCAGGTCGCGACGTCCACACCGGTCATGTCCGGCATCATCCAGTCGACCACGAGGGCCTTCACGGTGGCCCAGTCGACACCGTCGATCGCGGCCGCACCCGAGCTGTACGCCTGCACCGGGAAGCCCCCGATGGCCAGCGTCTCCTTGAGAAGCATGAGCATGGCCGGGTCGTCGTCGATGACCACGATGTCGTTCCGCACAGCAGCACCATGGTACGCGACGTGACGTCATGCCGCTCGAACCGCACGCTACGTAGTCCCGGGGTGTGCGGGGGGCGACGGAACGTCAGCCAACCGCTGCGCTGCGGCATCCACCGCGGCGCGGGCCGCGGCCTCCGCGGCGGCAGCACGGCGGTCGGCCTGCTGGGCGGTGTCGGCGTCCTCCTCGGCTGCCGCGGCCTCGGCCGCTGCAGCGGCCAGATCTGCCTCGGCCTGCTGGATGCGCTGGCGTGCCTGTTCCAGCGCGGTCGCGGCGTCCGCCACGGCCGCCTGTGCCGTCTGGGCCTGCAGCGTGGAGCGGCGCAGCCGCCGTTGCGTCGCGACACGCTCCGCCGCCCGCCGGTCCAGGAGCCGCTGCGCCGCGGCGGCTGCCCGTTCGGCCGCTGCCCGTTCGGCGGCTGCCCGCTCGGTGGCTGCCCGCTCGGTGGCTGCGCGCTCGGCGGCCCCGTCGTCGTCGTCGGCCACCGACACGTCGTCCGCAGGGTCGACGACGACGCTCAGGGGGCTGCCGAAGGACAGCGCCGCGCTGGCGTCGGCCACCGACCCGGGTCGGCTGAGGACACCCCGTCGGACGGCGGCGGCCAGCCCGTCGTCCACCGCCAGGGCCATCAGCGTCTGCCGCAGCGCGGCCTCCGCGTCCGGTCCGACCGGCGGCTCGACCGCGGCCAGCAGCCGGTCGACGTCGTCCCGATGGGCACGGACCGCCCCGCGGACGTCCGCACCGGCGATGCCGCTGAGCGCCCGTCGCTGCACCCGGGCCAGCTCCGCCCCCGACCGCTCGACCGCCGCGACCAGATCGGGTTCGGCCCGTGCCGTCCGGTTCAGCGCGTGGGCCGCGACGGTGGGTCGTCTGAGGGCCGTGATGGCGCGTGCCAGCCCTGGCTGTCCAGCCTGCCGCAGCTGTCGGGCGAGAGCGTCGCGGGCCGCGACGAACTCCGCTGGCTCGAGCGCGTACAGGTGCGCGGCCTCCTCAGGGACCTCCTCGGGTAGGGCCATGACACGGAGTGTCGCAGGACGGGAACACCCGCCGCCCGTCCGTTGTTGCACCACCTCACTCAGCCAGACCGTCATCAGCCCCAGGAGAACGCATGTCCACCACCGCCCCGACGATCACGATGTACTGGCGGCCCGGCTGCGGCTTCTGCGCAGGACTGCAGCGCGACCTGGACGGTCTGGGTGTGGAGTACGCGGCGGTCAACATCTGGGAGGACCCCGACGGCGCCGCGTTCGTCCGCTCCGTCAACGGCGGCAACGAGCTGGTGCCGACCGTCACGGTGGGCGACGAGGCACTGTCGAACCCCAGCCCTGCGGCGGTCCTTGCGGCCGTGCACGCCCAGGACCCGGACAGCACGCTGCCGCAGCCACCCGAGCCGGGCCGGCTCGCCAAGGGCATGAACAGGCTTCTCGGCGGCTGACCTGCCCCCTGGCGATGGGACGCAGACGGCGCCGCGGGGTACGCTGAGCGTCGTTCACCATGTCCCTCCAGCCCCCGACCACGATGCGGATCCTGCTCGTCGAGGACGACGCAGACTACGCAGCGCTCCTCCAGCAGTTCCTCGCCGCTGGAGGATCCTTCGATGTCGTGTGCGTCTCCTCGTGGGCGCACGCGAAGGCGCAGCACCCGGGCTTCGACGTGATGCTGCTCGCCCTCGGGCTCCCCGACTCGGCCGTCGAGGACACGCTGACGGCGTTCCGGTCGCTCGACGCGGGAACAGCGGTGGTCGTCATGTCCGGCGCCCTCACCCTC
>JBFKGB010000120.1:0-9246 GCA_041633535.1 Euzebya sp.
GGTAGGACAGCGAGGGGTGGTGCTGCCAGTAGGTGACCAGGCTGCGCAGCAGGTCGGGACGACGCAGCAGCGGCGAGTCGGCAGGCGTCGCACCGCCCAGGGTGACGTGGTTGCCGCCGCCCGACCCGGTGTGGCTGCCGTCCAGGTCGAACTTCTCGGTGCCCAGCCGCGCGTGGTGGGCGTCGGTGTAGACGCCGTCGACGATCGTCTTCAGCTCCTCCCAGTCACGGGCGGGCTGGACGTTGACCTCGATGACGCCGGGGTCCGGCGTGACGACCAGCTTGCGCAGCCGCGGGTCGCCGGGGGGCTGGTAGCCCTCCAGGACCACGGGCACGTCGGCGTCGGCGACGACGCCCTCCAGCACCTCGAGCACGTCCAGGGTGTGCTCCAGGTGGGTCAGCGGCGGGAAGAAGACGTGCACCCGGCCCTCGCGCACCTCGACGCACACCGCGCTGAACGGTCCGTCGTCGATGGCGATCTCGCGGGCACGCTTGGCCGACAGCGGCGCACCGGCGCTGCTGGCGGCGGCGGTCGCCGCCCAGGAGTCGGTCCGGTCGGCACCGTCCATGCCGTGCAGGGACACCTCGTCGGCGATCTGGCGCCAGCGCCGGACCTCGCGGGGCCGCAGGTCGGTCAGCTGCTCGAAGCTGGAGCGGGCCGGCTGGGGCCGCGCGTCGGTCCACGACAGACCGGGCAGCGGCAGACGCAGCCCCATCGGCGAGTCGCCGGGCATCAGGACCAGACGACCGCGGCGGAACTGCCACAGCGCCGTCGCCCACTGGCTGCCGTCGTGGTGCAGCGGCACGGCGAAGCCGCCCGGCTGCAGGTCACGGGCGTCCAGCTCCTCCAGCAGGCGCCGACGCTCGTCGGCCTCGATCAGCCGGCGGTCGCGCGGGTCGATGTCGACGGTCGGGGCGTCGCCGACCGGCAGCGTCGCCTCCTTCCACACGCGGTACAGCTCGTCCTCGAACGCCGGGTGCACGTTGTCGTCGGGCACACCGAACGCCTCGGCCAGCCGGCGGGCGATCGTCTCGGCGTCCGCAGCGGTCGCGCTGCCCTGCGCCCACGGGTCGGCCAGCAGGTCGGGGTCGTGCCACAGCACCCCGCCGTCGGTCCGCCAGTACAGCCCGGTCTGCCAGCGCGGCAGCGGCTCGCCCGGGTACCACTTGCCCTGGCCATGGTGGATCAGACCACCCTCGGCGAAGCGCTCGAACAGGCGCAGCGACAGGTCCCAGGCGCGCTCACGCTTGTGCCAGCCGTCCGCGGCGGTGTTCCACTGCGGGGTGTCCATGTCGTCGATCGACACGAACGTCGGCTCGCCGCCCTGCGTCAGCCGGACGTCCCCGGCCTTCAGGTCCTCGTCGACCTTGCGGCCCAGCGCGTCGATGGCCTCCCACTGCTGGACGGTGTAGGGCTTGGTGACCCGCGGGTCCTCGTGGATGCGGGTGACGATGTTGGCGTGGTCGAACGTGACCTCGGCGTCGTCGACCATCCCCTCGACCGGCGCGGCGCTGCGCGGCTCGGGGGTGCAGGCCAGCGGGATGTGCCCCTCGCCGGCGAACAGGCCCGACGTCGGGTCCATCCCGACCCAGCCGGCGCCGGGCAGGTAGGCCTCGGTCCAGGCGTGCAGGTCGGTGAAGTCCACCTCGGTGCCGCTGGGACCGTCCAGGGACTTGACGTCGGCGGTCAGCTGCACCAGGTAGCCCGACACGAACCGCGAGGCGATGCCCAGGCGACGGAGGATCTGCACCAGCAGCCAGCCGGAGTCACGGCAGGAGCCCAGCTTCTTGCCCAGGGTCTCCTCGGGGTCCTGCACGCCCGGCTCCATCCGGGTGGTGTAGGCGATGTCCTCCATCAGCCGCTGGTTGACGGCGACCAGGAAGTCGATCATCCGCAGCCCGCCGTCACGCTCGGCGGTCAGGTCGCGGGTCCGGTCGTTGATCCACTGCGTCAGCAGCGGACCGGGCTCGTCGGCCTCCAGGTAGACGGCCAGGTCGCGCTTCAGCGACGGCTCGTAGCTGAACCCGTAGTGCTCGGCGGAGGGGTCGACGAAGAAGTCGAACGGGTTGATCGTCGTCATGTCGGCGACGAGGTCGACCACGAACTCGAGCGTGTCGGACTTCTCGGGGAAGACCAGCCGGGCCTGGTAGTTGCCGAAGGCGTCCTGCTGCCAGTTGAGGAAGTGCTCCTCGGGCTTGACCCGCAGCGAGTAGCTGAGGATCGGCGTCCGGGTGTGGGGCGCCGGGCGCAGCCGCACGACGTGCGGGCCAAGACCGACCGCCCGGTCGTACTCGTAGGTCGTGCGGTGGGTGAGGGCGACGTGGATGGCCACGATGGTGCTCCTGTGTGGGGTCCGGCGCTGCCTGCGGCCGGGGGTGCTGGCCTAGCTGACGCGCTGGCGCTGGGTCTGTGTCTGGCCGGCGGCGGCCCGGGGGCGGGGGTCCTCCCGGCGGGTCACCATGGCCGGCGGTGCGAACCAGGTGGTCGACGCGGCCGTGTGGATGCGTCCGAGGGATCGTTGCAGCTCGTCCATCAGGTCGTGCAGCTCGGCGCCCGACAGCCCGTCCAGCGGACCGTCGACGAGCACCCGCTGGCTGGCGGCGCAGGCCGCCATCGCCTCCTCGTGCCGCGGCAGCTCCAGCAGCCGGCGCGACAGCTCGGTCAGGCAGTGGTCGACCGACCGTGGGAACTGCGGGTTGCACAGCAGGAAGCGCAGCGCGCGCTTGCCGGACACGCCGGCGTTCTCGACCCGACGGAACATCTGCATGGCCGAGACCGACTTGAGCACCCCCATCCAGGTGACGTCGGCGTAGGGCAGCGTGCCGTCGCCGATGCGGTGGCCCAGCAGGACCTGGGACTGCACGTCGATGACGCGCGTGGTCATGTCCGCGCGCTCGAGGTGGCGCCCGATCTTCATGAACGCGTAGGACTGGTCGTGGCTCATCGTGCCGTCGAGCAGGCCCGCCAGCGTCTGACAGCGCCGGATGATCTCGTCCAGCCACTCCACACGGCTGCGGCGGGGGACCGCGAGGTCCTGCTCGTCCTTGGCCCACAGCAGCAGGCTGTTGGCGACCTCCCAGCCCGACCGGGGGATCAGCGCACGGACCGACCGCAGGTTCAGCCGTGCGGCGGTCAGGCAGGCCAGGACCGAGCCCGGATGGTCCAGGTTGGTGGTCAGGAACTTGACGATCTGGTGCTCCTCGGTGGCCACGACCCCCTCGTCCCTGCTGCCACCGACCTCCTCGAAGGTGTCGGCGGACCCGGTGACCGCCAGGAGGGGCCGCCAGCCGCTGCTGACCGACCGTGGCATGTCGAGGTACAGCTCGGTGTGCACGCGCAGCAGCCGGGCCGTGGACTCGGCGCGCTCGAGGTAGCGGCCGGCCCAGTAGACGTGTTCGGCGAGTCGTGAGAGGAGCATGGTCGTCCTTGGTCTAGACGTCGGTCGTGGGCTGCTGCGGGTTCGTGGCGGGGTCCACGATCCAGGTGTCCTTGCTGCCACCACCCTGCGAGGAGTTGACGACGAGCGACCCCTCCACGAAGGCGACGCGGGTCAGCCCGCCCTGGGTGACGTAGGGGGTCGAGCCGCTGAGGATGAACGGGCGCAGGTCGAGGTGGCGGGGGACGACGTGGCTGTCCCGCAGGGTCGGTGCCGTGGACAGCTGCAGCGTGGGCTGGGCGATGAAGTTGCGGGGGTCCGCCAGGATCTGCTCGCGGATGGTGACCTTCTCGGCCGCGGTCGACTTGGGGCCGATGAACAGGCCGTAGCCGCCCGACTCGTTGGCGGGCTTGACCACCAGGTCGTCCAGGTTCGCCAGGACGTGGCTGCGCTGGGCCTCGTCGCTGCACAGGAACGTCGGGACGTTGGGGATCAGGGGGTCCTCGTCCAGGTAGAACCGGATGATGTCGGGCACGTAGGCGTAGACGACCTTGTCGTCGGCGACGCCCGCCCCCGGTGCGTTGGCGAGGGCGACGTTGCCCGCCCGCCAGGCCCGCATCAGGCCCGGGACACCCAGGGCGGAGTCCTTGCGGAACGCCTCGGGGTCGATGAAGGCGTCGTCGATCCGCCGGTAGATGACGTCGACGCGCACCGGGCCGTCGACGGTCCGCATGAACACGCGGTCGTCGGCGTCGACGTACAGGTCGTTGCCCTCGACCAGGTAGGCGCCCATCTCCTGGGCCAGGAAGGCGTGCTCGAAGTAGGCGGAGTTGTAGATGCCGGGCGTCAGCACGCACAGGACGGGCTGCTCGATGTCGCGGGGGGACAGCTCGGCCAGCATCGTGCGCAGCTCGTTGGGGTAGCTGTCGACCGGGTGGATGTCGAGGTCGAAGAACGCCTCGGCCAGCACCCGCTTGGTCACGGCACGGTTCTCCAGCATGTAGCTGACGCCGGAGGGCACCCGCAGGTTGTCCTCCAGGACGTACATGACGCCGTCGCCCGCCCGCACCAGGTCGCTGCCGCAGATGTGGGCCCAGATGTCGCGCTTGGGCGACACGCCGACGCACTCGGGTCGGAAGTTGACGCTGCTGGCGATGACGTCGGCGGGGAACACGCCCTCGGAGATGATCCGCTGGTCGTGGTACAGGTCGTCGATGAAGGCGTTCAGCGCCGTCAGACGCTGGATGAGCCCCGTCGAGATGCGGTCCCACTCGCCGGTGGTGATGACCCGCGGGATGATGTCGAAGGGCCAGGACCGGTCGATGTTCTCGCCCTCGGAGTAGACCGTGAAGGTGATCCCCATGGCCTGGATGGCGAGCTCGGCGGACCGCTGGCGGTCCTCGATGGCGCCGCCGAGGCCCTCGAGGATCTTGACGACGCGGTCACAGCCCGGACGCGGCTGGCCGTCGGGGCCGATCATCTCGTCCCAGAAGCCGTCGCTGTCGTAGTCCTGCCACGTCCCGTCCGTGTGCAGAGGGACCGCCTCCTTCGAGGTCTCCGGTTGACCGGCCCCGGGTGCGGGGTCGGTGGGATGACCGTAGCCGACGAAGATGACGGCCGTGTGTTCTCCCCGTTCCCTGTGGCACTACCCCGACAAGGACGGGCGAACGCGTGGCCCGGCAGGCCTAGCCGAACCGACCCGTGACGTAGTCGGAGGTCGCCTGCTCGGCGGGGTTGGAGAAGATGACGGAGGTCTCGTCCATCTCGACCAGCCGCCCGGGCCTGCCGGTCCCGGCGATGTTGAAGAAGCCGGTGCGGTCCGAGACGCGCGAGGCCTGCTGCATGTTGTGGGTCACGATCACGATCGTGTAGGTCTTCTTCAGCTCGCCGATCAGGTCCTCGATCGCGAGGGTCGAGATCGGGTCGAGGGCCGAGCACGGCTCGTCCATCAGCAGGACGTCGGGCTCCATCGAGATCGCCCGGGCGATGCACAGCCGCTGCTGCTGTCCGCCGGACAGCCCCGATGCGGGCCGGTCCAGACGGTCCTCGACCTCGGCCCACAGGTTGGCGCCGCGCAGGGACCGCTCGACCATCGCGTCGGCGTCGGCCTTGGGGATCTTGCGGCCGTTGAGGCGCAGCCCGGCGATGACGTTCTCGTAGATCGACATGGTCGGGAACGGGTTGGGGCGCTGGAAGACCATGCCGACACGACGACGCACCAGGACGGGGTCAACGCCCGGGGCGTAGAGGTTCTCGCCGTTCAGCTTGACGACACCGTCGACGCGGGCGCCGGCGATGACCTCGTGCATGCGGTTCAGCGACCGCAGGAACGTCGACTTCCCGCAGCCGGACGGGCCGATCAGCGCGGTGACGGACCGCGGGTCGATCGTCATGGTGACACCCTCCACGGCCTTGAAGTCGCCGTAGTAGATGTCGAGGTCCTCGACGTCGATGCGGTTGTGGTGGTCCGTCGGCCGCTCGGTGCGTGCGGTCTGCGCCGCCTGTGCGGCCAGCGACGGGTTCGGGGCGTTGCGGATGGCTGCCTCCGAGATGCGGGGGGTGGACACGGCGGTGGGTGACTCAGTGCTCATCGGAGCCCCTTGGGCTTGAGGACGTTGGTGAGGACGCGTGCGAGTGCGAAGAGGATCATCACGACCAGCATGAGGACCAGCGACGCGGTCCAGGAGCGGTCGTAGGAGGCCTGGATGCCCGCGCCGAAGCCGGGCTGCTGGTAGCTGTAGTAGGCGAAGATCGGCAGGGTCTGCATCCGGTCGCTGAACGGGTTCAGGTTCAGGCTGTCGGTGGCGCCGACCGCGATCAGCAGGGGGGCGGTCTCGCCGATGACGCGGGCGACCGACAGGGTCACGCCGGTCAGGATCCCCGCGATGGACGTGGGCAGCACGACCTTGGTGATCGTCCGCCACTTCGGGACGCCCAGGCCGTAGGCGGCCTCGCGCAGCTCGTTGGGCACCAGGCGCAGCATCTCCTCGCTGGCGCGGACCACGATGGGGACCATCAGGACGCTGAGGGCCACGGCGCCGGCAAGGCCGTTCTTCGTGCCCGGGCCGCCCAGCTGAGCGAACAGCCCGGCGGCGAACAGCCCGGCGACGATGGAGGGGATCCCCGTCATCACGTCGACGAACAGGGTGATGGACCGGGCCAGGCGACCGCTGCCGTACTCCACCAGGTAGATGGCGACCATGATGCCGACCGGGACCGAGATGACCCCGGCCAGCGCGGTGATCACCAGCGTGCCGGTGATGGCGTGCAGGCCACCACCGCCCTCGCCGACGACGTTGCGCATGGTCTCGGTGAAGAAGGCCGCGTCGAAGCGCTCGGCGCCCAGGGTGACGACGGTCCAGATCACGCTGACCAGCGGGATGACCGCCAGGACGAACGCGGAGGTGACCAGCGTGGTGACCGTCCGGTCCACGGCCCGACGACGACCCTCCACACGACGGGAGGCCGCGTACGTGGTCCCGGTGAACAGGACCAGACCGGCCAGGCCGATCAGCGCGGGGTTGTACCCGGCGACGGGGAGGACCAGCGCCAGCGCGGCGACGACGGAGCCGACCGCGATGGCGACGGGGACCCGACGTGACAGCTGGCCGTGGGTCAGCGACAGGGAGGTGGGCTGCTGCTGCAGGGTGGTGGACATCTCAGCTTGCCCCTGACAGCTGCCGGGCAGCGATCCGGCGGGCGCCGTAGTTGACGACGAAGGTGATGGCGAACAGCACCAGGCCGGTCGCGAACAGGCCGTTGATGGCCAGACCCGAGGACTCGGGGAAGACCAGCGCGATGTTGGGTGCGATGGCCTGTGAGTTCTGGGCGCCGATGGTGTTCAGGCTGACGACACCGGGGGCCGGCGAGAGGATCAGCGCGATGGCCATCGTCTCGCCCAGCGCACGGCCGAGCCCCAGCATGGTGGCGCTGATCATCCCAGACCGGCCGTAGGGCAGCACCGCGGTCTTGATGACCTCCCAGCGCGTCGCGCCGAGGGCCAGCGCGGCCTCCTCGTGCAGACGGGGTGTCTGCAGGAAGATCTCACGCGAGATGGCGGTGATGATCGGCAGGATCATCACGGCCAGGACCATGGCGGCGACCAGCAGGGTGCGGCCGCTGGCCAGCGTCGGGCCGGCGAACAGCGGCAGGAAGCCGGCACCGGCCTCGAGCCCGCGCATGGCCGGGACCATCAGCGGGGCGACGACGAACAGGCCCCACAGGCCGAAGACCACCGAGGGCACGGCGGCGAGGATGTCGGTCAGGTAGCCCAGCGACGTGGCCAGCCGGCGGGGTGCGTAGTGGCTGATGAACAGCGCGACGGCGATCGCCAGCGGCGTGGCCATGAGCAGCGCGAGGATCGCGGCGTAGACCGTGCCGAACACCAGCGGCCAGACGTAGTCCAGGAAGCTGGTCGCGTCGGCGCGGAAGACGGTCGGGTCGGCTGCGAAGGCCGGCAGCGACTCCTTGAACAGGAAGAAGGCCACGCCGGCGAGGACCACGAGGATGACGACACCGGCGCCCGTCGAGACACCCTTGAACAGTCGGTCGCCGGCCTTCCTGGCCGACCCCGACTGCAGCAGGGACTCGTGGGGCGACCGGGGCTCCTGCGGGCTGGCGGCGGCGGGGCCGTGCGAGAGATCGGCGGTCACGTGGATCAGTCTTCCTGTTACCAGAGGTAACGATCAACGGCTCGGCGGAGAGTTCGCCGTGCGTTCACCTTCGGTTGGTGCTGCGGACGCGTGACGGCCCGGACGGTCGTGATGACCGGCCGGGCCGTTGGCTCGCAGACGACTAGGACGCGACCTCGATGGTGTCGAGGACCGCCTGGATCTCGGCGGCCAGGTCCTCCGAGATCGGGGCGGACCCGGCGGATGCCGCCGACGCGGCCTGGCCCTCGGGCGAACCGACGTAGGACATGAAGCCGGTGACCAGGTCGACCTCCTCCTGGGTCTCGTAGGCCGTGCAGACGATGTGGTAGCTGATCAGGACGATCGGGTACGCGCCGGACTCGGTGGTGTCACGGGCCAGCTCGATGGCGAAGTCGCCGTCGGGACGACCCTCGACACGGGGGGAGACGTCGACGACGCGTGCGGCCGCCTCGGGGGAGAACTCCACGAACTCCGCGCCGACGCCGACGGCGACGGTGCCCAGCTCACCGATCTGGGAGGCGTCGGCGTAGCCGATCGAGCCGTTGCCGGCCATGACCGCCTGCACCACGCCGGAGGTCTGGGCCGCACCCTCGCCACCTGCCTCGGTCGGCCAGGTCTCGACCTCGCCGTAGGGCCAGGCGTCGGGTGCCGCGGCGTCCAGGTAGCCGGTGAAGTTCTCGGTCGTGCCCGAGTCGTCGGAGCGGTGGACCGGGTTGATCGGCAGCTCGGGCAGCGTCGCGTCGGGGTTGTCCGCGGCGATGGCCGGGTCGTCCCAGCTGGTGATGGTGCCGGCGAAGATCCCGCCGATGACGTCGGGGGTCATGTTCAGGCTGTCGACGCCCTCCAGGTTGAAGGCGACGGCGACGGGCGAGATGTAGTGCGGCAGGTTCACGGCGCCGCCGGTGCCGGCGCAGCGCTCCTCGGCAGCGGCCAGCTCGTCGTCCTTCAGGAACGCGTCGGAGCCGGCGAAGGAGGTGGCACCTGCCAGGAACTGCTCGCGGCCACCGCCGGACCCGATCGGGTCGTAGTTGACGGTCACGTCGGGGTTGGCGGTCTGGAAGCCTGCGACCCAGCCCTGCATCGCGGCGGCCTGGGAGGAAGCGCCGGCGCCGACCAGCGTGCCGCTGGCCCCGCCGTCGGTGGTCTCGCTGCCGGTGTCGCCGGCGGCCGCGTCATCGCCGGACGAGCAGCCGGTGGCCACGAGGGCCAGCAGGGCGA
>JBFKGB010000121.1:0-9204 GCA_041633535.1 Euzebya sp.
GGTCTGGACCCGCGGGTCCAGGTGCCCCCACGGCCCGACGACCAGGTCCGTGGGCCCCTGGGACTGCTGGACGGCGTGGTCGGCCAGGTGGTCGTCGACGAACAGGTCCCACCACCCGGTCGTGTGGGCGGTCGGGGGGACCAGGTGGCGGCGGTCCCGTCGGTCCGCCTGCCCCCAGAAGGGCAGGCCCATGTCGGGGTGGTCGGCCCATACCTGCCAGATCGGGGAGGGGGCACCCAGGACACCTCGGTCCAGCGACGCGACCGGCAGCGCGTGCATCATGCGCAGCATCGTCTCGTCGCTGCGGCGCGCGTCCAGCATGCCCCGCAGCCGGGACCAGGCGGGCTGGTCCAGGTCGGTCATCAGCTCCAGGGAGCGGACCCAGCGCAACGTCGTGTCGATGTGCCGGACGCCCCGTGGGTCGGGGAGCGCCAGCGCCGTGTGGGTCACGCCGACCGCCAGGGCATCGATCATGTCAGGGACCTCCGTGGCCACCGACCAGGCGGTCCCCCCGAGGTAGCTGAGACCCCAGGCGCCGACGCGGCCGTCGCACCACGGCTGGTCGTGGACCCACTCGGCGGTGCGTGCGCCGTCGGCCGCCTCGTTGACCATGGGCACGAACGTGCCGCCCGAGCCGAACCTGCCCCGCACGTCCTGCAGCACCACGGCGTACCCGGCTGCGGCCAGCAGCTTGGCCTGGGCGACCATCGGGATGCCCGTCAGCCCGTTGCGGCCGTAGGGGGTGCGGACCAGGATCGTCGGGTGTGCGCCGGTGTCGGACGGCCGGTGCACGTCGGTGGCCAGGCGGACCCCGTCGGCCATCTCGACCATGTGGGTGTCCACCGTGACCAGGCCGGCCGCCCTGCGGCCGAACCCGCGGATGCGCTCGATGGATGGGGGCACGCCCCCAGACTGCCGCATCTCAGCCCTGGTCGACAGGCTCCGCGGCAGGGGAGAGGTGCAGCCACCCGACGCGCCGGCCCTCCATCTCCGTCACCCGGGCGAGCGCGTCGCCCAGCCGGACCTCGTCGCCGACGTCGGGCAGCCGTCCCAGCTCGGCCATGAGGACGCCGCCGACGGTGGACTGGCCGCTGAGGTCCGGCAGGACCAGCCCGGTGGCCTGCACCACGTCGCCGGCGTGGGCGGTGCCGCGGACGCGCCAGCCGTCGTCCTCGGCGGTGATGAGGGGCGTGGGGACGCCGTCCTCGTCCACGAACTCCCCGACGATGGCCTCCAGGATGTCGGTGGCGGTCACGATCCCCTCGAAGCCGCCGTACTCGTCGATGACCAGCGCCATGTGGACCGGCGAGGACTGCAGCGCCAGCAGGCCGTCGCGGGCGTCGGCGCTCTCCACCAGCTCGGGCGGGTCCACCAGCAGCTCCAGGATCCCGTCCAGGTCGGTGGGAGGGGGCCGGCCGATCAGGGGCTTGGTGTCGACCACCCCGACCATGTGGTCGCGGTCCCCCCGGTGGGCGGGGAACCGGCTGTAGGGGCTGGCACGGATCTGCTCCAGCAGCGCCTCCACCGGTCGGGTGAGGTCCAGGACCTCGACGTCCACACGGGGTGTGATGACCGCATGGATCCGGCGGTCACCGAGCAGCAGCAGCCGGTCGATCATGATGGCCTCGCCGGGTTCCAGGACGCCGGCCTCGTCGGCCTCGCTGAGGACGACGCGCATCTCCTCCTCCGTCATCTGTCCGGTCCCGTCGGTGTCCGCGCCGAGCAGGCGGAGGACCAGCCGGGTCGAACGGTCCAGCAGCCAGATCGGTGCGGCCGCGACGCGGCTCAGCAGCGTCAACGCCGGGGCGACCGTGCTGGCGAGCCGCTCGGGGTCCCGCAGCGCCAGCTGCTTGGGGACCAGCTCGCCGATCACCAGCGACAGGTAGGTGATGACGGCGACCACCCCACCCACGCCCAGCACCGAGGCGGTGCCCTCGGCCAGCCCGGACGCCTGCAGGGCCGCCGACAGCCGCGCCCCCAGGGTGGCGCCCGAGAAGGCGCCCGACAGGATCCCGACCAGGGTGATGCCGATCTGCACCGCCGAGAGGAACCGGCCCGAGTCCTGTGCCAGCGTCAGCGCCGACCGTGCGCCGCGGCGGCCGGCGCGCGCCAGGGACTCCAGACGCGCCGGACGCGATGACACGACCGCCAGCTCGCTGCCTGCAAGGACACCGTTGAGGAGGATGAGGACGAGGACGAGCAGGATCTCGGTGATGAGCATGTCGGGCACCTTGATACCTCACCGGGGGTGCCCCCACACCGCCGGGATCAGCCGGGACCGTCGTTGCCGCAGTGACGCAGCGCGCACAGCTCCAACCGCTGCCAGGTCCCGTCCTCCTCGATGTCGTCCAGGGCATGTCGCACCGTCAGGACGCCGTCGCGCAGTGACCACGGCTGCGCCGGGTCGTCCGTGGCGACCGGGGTCCACCGTCCCCAGCCGTCGTAGACGTGGGCCGAGGGGTGCGGCCAGGGGATCGCCAGGCCGACATGTCCGGGGGTCGACCCGGTCAGGATGACCTCCAGGTGCCCGGAGTGCGTCCCCGTCATCGTCAGGTCGTAGGTGGAGTCCAGCAGCACGTCACCGGAGCTGGCACCGGCGTCCCAGCGCGGACCGTCCAGGACGGCTGAGCCGCCACCCCTGCGGTGCGCGGTCACCTGGCCCATCACACCCCCGCCCTCGTCGGTGAGGCGCAGGAAGGTCTGGTCGTAGCTGGGCGGGCAGGCGTAGGCGCGCATCGCCGGGCGGGCGGTGCACGAGGGGTCGAACAGCAACGGGTTGTTGTCGGGGACCAGCGCGGCGGGCGCGCCGGACACCGAGCCGTCGGCGTCCAGGACGATGCCCGCACGGGGACCGTCGTCGTCGCCGTGGTTGCCGATCCGGATGGGTGTGGCGTCCACGAAGCGGGCGCCCGAGACGCGGGAGCGGTCGAACATCTCGTCGGTGACGACCTCCATCGCCAGGCCCGGGCGCTGCCAGGCGTGCAGCCGCTGCCCGAAGTGGGCGAACGTCACGTCGGAGATGTCGCTGGCGCCGTGGTAGAAGCCGACGCCGGTGAGCCGGTACATCTCGTCCGCCACACCTGAGGCCGTGCGGCCCACCACGGTGGTGCCCGACAGGGCGGCCCGCTGTCCGAGGAACCCGATCTGGTTGGCGCTGATGGTGCCCCGGACGACGTCCGCACCCTCGGTCCAGACGCCGAACCCGGCGTTGCCCCAGGAGTGGTTGTCCGCGAGGACCGCCGCGGTCGGCGGGTGGTAGTCCTCGACGAACACGCCGATGCCGTTCTCCCACCCCTCCCCGGTGCTGGTGTGGGCGGTGTTGCGGACGAAGGACCCCATCGGCAGGCGACGGACGTCGAGCTCGGTGCCCGCCGACAGGCCGGTGGGGGCCTCTGGCAGGTCGTACCAGAAGCCGATGCCCTCCGACCCGGCCGACACGTTGTCGCTCAGGTGGTTGGTGGGGTTGGTGACCCAGAACCCGGCCGGGCGCTCGTCGGACTCGATCAGCCGCTCGCTCTGCGGCGGCACGCGGGTGGACACCGCCAGGTAGCGGTGCAGGACGTTGTCGGACTCCACGCCGTCCTCGAAGAAGAAGCAGTGGCCGTTGGACTCCACGCCGACGACGTCGCGGACGACGACGTGGTGGGTGCCGTGGATCGTCAGGCAGCGGTTGAACGTGTCGTGGATCGAGGTGTCGCGGACGTAGGACCCTGCGGCGCTGCCCATCATGTGGAAGTGCACCGGGTAGCGGGCGAGGACGCCGGCCTGGCCCATGTGGGACAGCTCGGCCCCCGACATCCGCAGCCGTCCGTGCATGACCATCAGGTGGCCGCCGTGACGATCGGCGGCCGCCGCGGCGGAGGACGTCAGGTGCACGTTGCGGGTCAGGTTGGCGACCTGCGCCCGGTGGGCGACCTCGACGCCCGCGACGGTCTCGGCCAGCCCCCAGTGGGTGTGGTCCAGCGGACGGTCGAGGGTCAGCGTCGTGCCGTCGACCGCGACCAGCCGTCGCCGCTCCGCCTGGTCGACGTCGGGGTCGGTGGCCGACACGACGACCTCGTCGCCGACCGCCCAGCCGGCGGCCGCGCGGACGCGCAGCACCGAGGCACCCTGCGGCGCGATCTCGGCGAGCTCGGTCCAGGTGACGGCGGGCGGCGTGCCGTGGATGTCGATCAGGCCCATGCCGGTGATCGCGCCCTGTCCCGTGTGGCCGGTGTGTCCCGTCTGCGGCGACATGACCACGGTCACGTCAGCGGTCAGCGGCGCTGCGGGCGTGCCGATCGCCAGATGGCCGCCCACCGTGATCCACCCCACGGTGATCGTCATGGGGACGTCCGCGACGGTCAGGGTCCCCTGCACGTCGATGCCCTGCAGCGTCGGCGGCTGGACGTCCAGCAGGACCGCCCGGTCCGCCGGGATCGTCACGACGTCGCCGGGGGAGGGGAGGGTGCCGCCCCAGGTCGCCGGGTCCGACCAGGGCCGGGCGTCCTGCACCGACGGGGTCGGCGGCAGGGGTGCAGGCTCGGGGATCCGGTCGAGGCCGGGGATGGCGCTGTCGGTGCCGGGCAGCCGGCCCTCGGTGGCGGCCTGCAGCTCATCGGCGGTGCGTGTGGACACCGCTGCGACACCACCGACGATGGTGAGAGGGGTGGGCCGGTCCAGCAGGTAGGCCGCGGTGGCGGGGGAGGAGGCGAGCGTCTGCGGGTCGGTCAGGACCAGGACGCCGTCAGTGGCCGCGACCGCGGGGCCGGCGACGAGCGCGTCGGGCCACGACCGCCCCGAGGCGACCCACACCCGTGACGGGTCGGGGTCGGCCTGCTGGGCCACCGCCACGGCGGTGGCGTAGCGGTCGGGGCCGGCGACGCGCCGGCTGGCCGTGCCCGCGGCCTGCGCCGCCGCCGCTGCGGTGTCCTCGCTGACGGCAGCCGTCCCGCCGACCACGACCAGCTCGGTGGGGGCCAGGTCCGCCAGGGCCCGGGCGGTGGCGTCAGGCAGGTCCCGCGTGCGCGTCAGCAGGATGGGGGCGCCGGTCCGGGCCGCCCACGACGAGGCGGCCAGCGCGTCGGGCCAGCCCCGCCCGGGGTCCTCGTCAGCACCCTGCACCAGCAGCGCCGTCGGGGACCCGGTCAGCGCGCCGACGCGTGCGGCCACCGCCGCCCAGGTGGACCATGGGTCGGTCCCGACGATCCGCGACACGGCGACGCCCTGACCGGTGAGGTCCTCGGCGACCCGGGTGGTCAGCTCGCCGACCAGCACCGCCTGGGTGGCGCCCAGGTCGGCGATCGTCTGCGCGGTGGTGGGGGACAGGCCCGCGGTGTCGGTCAGCAGGACCGGTCCGCCCAGCGCCGCGGCCAGCGGCGCGGCGGCCAGCGCGTCGCCGTAGGTGTCGGCCCGCGCCAGGACCCCCGTGTCGGCGTGGGCGCGGGTCGTGGTGGCGACGGCCGCGGCGGTCTCCAGGCGGGTGGCGCCGGCGATCCGCGTCGGCGCCTCGGCCAGGGCCGGCCGTACGGGCAGGACCGGCAGGCAGAGCAGGATCAGGACGGCGAGCGCGCGCGGGAACGATGACACGGGTTCAGCATCGACAGCCCGCGGTCCGGCCTTGACCCCTGTCAGTCCTCGGCCAGGTCCACCATCAGGTCCCCGGCCAGGTCCTCCAGCGCCCCGGCCAGGCCGACGCGGTCCAGGCCCTCGGGCAGCGACAGCTGGGCCGACACCCGGAACAGGTGGCCACCGGCCATCGCCGCCGGCTCGGTCCGGGTCTGCAGGTCGACGATGCCGACGCCCAGCGAGGTCAGCAGCGTCGAGATCTCACGGACGATGCCGGGACGGTCAGCGCCCATGATCTGCACGTCCACCCGGGCCCCGGGGGTGGTCATCGCACGGTCGCCGGCCCGCCGGACCACGACGTCCAGGCCGCGGTCCTGCAGGCCGGGCAGCGCCGCCTCGAAGTCGTCCGTGGACCGGGACGGGATCCTGACGGCGACCACGCCGGCGAACCAGCCGGCCAGCTCGGTCACGTGGCTGCGGTCCCAGCTGCCGCCGTGGTCGGTGACCACCTGCGAGAGGGCCTCCACGAGTCCCGTCCGGTCCGGTCCGATGATGGTGAGCACGAGGTCGTCCATGCCGCGCACCCTACGCCAGGCTGGCCGGCCCGTGGGTCAGCCAGCGGGGGCGTAGGTGGCCGGGATGGCGCGGCCGTTGGCCTCGTTGACCGGCCAGTCCTCGGGGGTGAAGCTGACCCGCTCGCCGGGCAGCAGGCCCATGTCGGGCTGCGGGCAGTCCTCGGGCGCACCGGTGGCCGAGGCGTAGAAGTGCTCGTCGGGACGCTGGACCTGGAACGGGTTGCCGCCCTCGCCGATCTGGTCGTTGGCCAGCAGCCGGTCGGCCTCGTCCACGGTGCCGTCATCGTTGACGTCCAGGTAGCCGCTCATGCGGGCCGCGAACGCCTCGACGTCCAGGGTCGACACGCACTTCAGCTTCTCGACCGGGGCGGTGTCGTAGGCCATGATGTCGTTGGGTGGCAGACCGCCCCAGTCACCCTCGCCGCCGTCGCCGACGTGCCCGACGGACAGGCAGTGCCCGACCTCGTGGGACACCAGGTCGTACAGCTCGAAGAAGTCCACCAGCAGGTCGCCCGGGGCGGGGTCGATCGCGCCGTTGACGGCGAAGCAGACGTTGCCGCCGGCGCCGTCGCAGTCCTCGACGTAGGTGCCGGACCGGGACTCGTGGTGGCTGTCGAAGCCGGGGACGTTCCTCCACGCCTGGATGTCGAAGGGGTTCTGCAGACCGTGGCAGGGGCCCTCACCGTTGAACGGGGGGAGGGGGAAGAAGCCGATCGGGTCGATGCCGATGCCGATGCCGCCGACGGGGTTGGAGGCGATGACGACGATCTCGGGATCCACGACCGGGTAGGTGGTGAACTCTCCGGCGTCGGTGCCGACGACGTCGACGGTGATGTGGAAGTTCACGCCCTCCGCCAGCCAGTCCAGCGCCATCTGACGGGACAGGAACTGGATGCCCTGCTCCCACATCTCGATGGACTGGGTGATGATCCGGGTGTCGCGCTCGACGGTGGGCGAGGCGGGCAGCAGGATCAGCACGTCGATCTCGGGGGAGTCCAGCGGGTTCAGGTCGGTCCGCATGTGGTGGCAGATCGCCTCCGAGGCGCTGCCACGGTCCCAGTAGGCCGGGTTCGGGCTGCCGTCGGCCAGGGTCTTGACCATGTCGTCGGCGCACAGCTCGGGCACGCTGCCGAAGTTGTCGCCGTAGGTGGGCCCGTAGTCGGGGTCGCCGTCGGCGTTGGCGCGGGTGACGGCCAGCATGGTCAGGATCACCAGGGCGAGGGCCATGACGCGGACGCTCCGCGGCAGGGCATGGCTGAGGGCGGGGGACATGCAGATCCTTCGTCGGACGGGCGGGAGGGCCACGAGCGGCGGGCCCGGTGCTGTGTTCACCGTCGGACCCCCGGACTCCTGCCGAAGCAGTCGAAGTCTCCAGTTCTTGTCCGCGGACGTCGAGCGCGACCAGCCCCGACGGGAGTAGCGTGCGCCAGCGCCGTCCGGCGCGACCTCTGCGCTGTCCCGGGCGGCTGTCCCGGTCGCACCTCACACCGACAAGCGCAGTGGTCTTGGTCAGACTGCGACTGCACACGCACCTCGGACCCGCCCGCCGTCGCGGGCTGGACCGGCCTGCCGCCCGTCACTGTGATGCGGTCTGGTCCATGCATGCGGTCTGGTGCACCCGCGGCGACCTGTGAACGTCATGCGCCTTGACCCTCAAGGGTGGGTCGGCCCGTGCCGACAGTGGGTTCGAGCGGTCCGGTGGCGGGCCGACCGGGGCGGGGGTGCAGCTGTGAGTCGTATCGGCGTCGTGGTGTTCTTCGTCTTCGCGGTCTTCGCGTTTCTGGGGATCTGGGCAGAGGAGGAGTCGGCGGTCCGCCAGACCGGGTGGGCGGTCCTCAGCATGGGGTTGCTGACGGTCTCGGCGATCGGCAGCGTCGGTCTGCAGATCGAGGCGGCGATCCGCCATGCCGGCGGGCCCACGGCGTCGGCAGGTCCGCAGTCAGCGTCGGTCGCCTCACCGCCGCAGGTCCGTACCGACGGCGTCCAGGATCGACCGACCACGAAGGGGCCCGTGGCCTGGCCTACAGGACCGTACGAGACCCGTACGGGCCCCCAGCCGCACGGCTGGTCGAGGGAGTGGTCGTCGGGGCCGTCCGCGTTGCCGACGGAAGGTCCCTGACGCGGTGCTGCCGTCGCAACTAGCACCGGTCCGTTGATCACCTGCACGGCTGACCCCGGCCGGTGCGCCTGCACGACCCACCGCTACGACAACCATCTGCAGGCCCAGCTCATCTAGCGCCTGATCCGCAGCTACACCAACGGGCCCGAAACCGACACCGACAGCTGGGCCGACCTCGTCGTCGACCTGTTCGTCGAATCGGGCACCACCACGATCGTGACCCATCAGCTCCGCCGCCGGTTCATCGGCGGCGACGTGAACGTCCATGCGCTCCGATTCGCGATGGCACGGCTCGCCAGCGAACCGGCCCTGCCGCTCTGACCCCCGCGTCGGCACGGCTGCTGGCCGAAGAGGTCCCAGTCGCCACGCCATCGTGCAGTAGCCGGCTTTGGCAGGTGACGTCCCCGCCACCCAACAACGACCATCTGCTGCACCGACAACGAAGGGACCTTTGCGATGACGTTGACAGTCGTGCTGCTGGGCGTGGCGGTTGCGTGGCTGCACCGACAAGAGCCTCCGGTCACTGTCGACATCGACTGGGATCGGTGGCTGCGGCAGATCGGGCCGTCCGACCGCTGCGAGGTCCTCGGGCACCTGGCCGGCGAACGTGTCGACCATGTCGAGGACGAACTGGGTCTCCTCGTTCTGCGACATGTGGACAGGACCGCAGGCCCCACACCAGACACCTCGACGGTGGCCACCTTCACCTATGACGACCTGCTGCTGCTGTCGGTGATGCGCCGACTCCGCAAGATCCATGGCGTTCGCGGGCCCCATCGGCGGGCTGCCGCCACGGCAGCCAACGTGCTCGGGCTGGACACCGACAGGGCGTCATTCCTCGTCCAGGCCCCGCTGGCCCTCATGGAGGTCGACGTGGGGCAGGTCCGCCGCAACCTGGACCGCCAGCTCACCTTCAACCGCCGCTGCCAACCAGTCGTGGGAACACCGCGCGCCCATCCGCCA
>JBFKGB010000122.1:0-9186 GCA_041633535.1 Euzebya sp.
GACGTCGTCATCCAGCATCGCGTCCAGCGGCACGTTCGTGGTGTAGCCCTCGGCCCCGTGCAGCATGACGTGGGACGCCTCGGCCGTCGGGCGCAGCCGCGCCATCAGGTCGCGCGATGCGACGCCGAACCAGTCGTTGTCGAACACGCTGAACTTGGTGACGCAGTGGAAGTCGGCGTGCACCGTCGTCGTCGGCAGCTGCTTGAACTCCTCGATCGTCCACTGGGTGGGGTTCTCCACCGCACCCCAGGCCCTGATGTGCTGGGTCCGCTCGTCCACCTGCGGCGTGGCGCCGAAGTTCAGCACCGGCCAGCCGCGGGCCTCGTACTGCCCTGGGGGCAGACGGTGGGCGTTGGGGCTCGTCATCCTCGAGATGCTCCTTCTGATGAAGCTCATGTCATGGTCCGTCCCTGGTCGCGCGGCGGTCAGCCGAAGAAGACCTTGGCGACGTCGTACAGCTCGGCGGGCACCTGCTTCAGCTGGCGGGTGGCCTCGCCCAGCGCACAGGTCTGCACACCGTTTCCCGTCCGGCCCACCATCACACCCCAGTTGCCGTCCCGGGCGTGGTCGGCGGCGGCGACCCCCAGCATGCTGCCGAGGACCCGGTCGGTGGCGTTGGGGGTGCCGCCGCGCTGGACGTGCCCCAGCACCGTGACACGGGTCGGGAACCCGGTGCGCTTCTCGATCTCGGGGCCCAGCACGTTGGCGATGCCGCCCAGCCGGGGGCGGCCGAACTCGTCCAGGTCGTAGTCGGGCAGCTCCATGGTCCCCTCCAGCGGCACCGCCCCCTCGGCGACGACGACGATGGAGAAGCTGCGGCCGACGCCGTGACGGCGCCGCAGGTGACGGCAGACCGCGTCCAGGTCGAAGGGGCGCTCGGGGACCAGGATGGCGTCGGCACCACCGGCGATCCCGGCCTGGGTCGCGATCCAGCCCGCGTGGCGCCCCATGACCTCGAGCACCATCACCCGGTTGTGGCTCTCGGCGGTGGAGTGCAGCCGGTCGACGGCCTCGGCGGCGATGTCGACGGCGGTGGAGAACCCGACGGTGGCGTCCGTGCCGCCCAGGTCGTTGTCGATGGTCTTGGGCACCCCCACGATCGGGATGCCGTGCTCCTCCGACAGCACGCGGGACGCCGACAGCGTCCCCTCGCCGCCGACCACGACCAGCCCGTCCAGCTCGTGGATCTCCAGCGTCTCGACGATACGTCGCACGCCGTCGGGCTCGGCGACCGGGTCGGTCCTGCTGGTGCCCAGCATGGTCCCGCCGCGGTGGAGGATGCCACGGACCGACTGCCGGTCCAGGCGGCTCGCCTCGGCGTCCAGGACGCCACGCCAGCCGTTGCGGAAGCCGAACGTGGTGATGTCGTAGGACTCCGACCGCCGGACCACGGCGCGTATCACCGCGTTCAGGCCGGGGCAGTCGCCGCCGCCGGTCAGGATGCCTATGCGTCGAGTCACGCTGCGCATGCTAGACAGACCCCTGCCCGCCGACACGCCGACCCCGTCCGGAGCCACATGTCCACCATCCTCACCATCGACGCCGGGACGACCGGCGTCACCGCGCTGCTGCTGACCCACACCGGCAGCCTGACGGGACGTGGCTACGCCGAGTTCCCCCAGCACTTCCCCCGCCCGGGCTGGGTCGAGCACGACGGGCTGCAGATCATGGACGCGGTCCGCACCGCCTGTGAGGCCGCGTTCGTCGACGCAGGGATCACCGCGGACGAGGTCACCTCGATCGGCATCACCAACCAGCGGGAGACCGCGGTCGTCTGGGACCGGGCCACGGGCGACCCGATCCACCACGCCATCGTGTGGCAGGACCGCCGCACCGCCGCGGTCTGCGAGCGCCTGGTCGACGCCGGCCACGACGCCGTCATCCGCTCGACCACCGGCCTGGTCGTCGACGCGTACTTCTCGGGTACCAAGGTCGCCTGGATCCTGGACGCGGTGGAGGGGGCCAGGGCGCGTGCCGAGGCCGGCGAGCTCGCGTTCGGGACCGTCGACAGCTGGCTGGTGCACCGCCTGACCGGTGGCGCCGAGCACGTCACGGAGCCCTCCAACGCCTGCCGCACCATGCTGTACGACATCAGCCGGGGTGCGTGGTCCGATGAGATGTGCGAGCTGCTGGGCGTGCCCGCCGCGGTCCTGCCCGAGGTCAGGCCCAGCGTCGGCTCGTTCGGCACGACGGACCCGGACGCCTTCTTCGACGTGTCGGTCCCGATCACCGGCATCCTCGGCGACCAGCAGGCGGCCCTGTTCGGCCAGGGCTGCTGGTCGGTGGGGTCCAGCAAGAACACCTACGGGACCGGCTCGTTCGTGCTGCTGAACACCGGTCGGACCAAGCCGACGTCGGGTCGGCTGCTGGCCAGCATCGGCTGGGACCTGGGCGACGGGCCCGTGTACGTGCTGGAGGGCTCGATCTTCGTGACGGGCGCCGCGGTGCAGTGGCTGCGTGACGGGCTGGGCGTGATCGACGACGCAGCCGAGACGGGGCCGCTGGCCCAGAGCGTCCCCGACACCGGGGACGTGTACATGGTCCCGGCCTTCGCGGGGCTGGGCGCGCCGCACTGGGACCCCTACGCCCGTGGCACGATCGTGGGGCTGACGCGCGGCACCACGCGCGCCCACCTGGCCCGTGCCGCGGTCGAGGCGATGGCGTTCCAGACGCGCGACGTGATCGAGGCGATGGAGGCCGACTCCGGCATCGCGCTGGGCGAGCTGCGCGTCGACGGCGGCGCCAGCGCCATGGACCTGCTGTGCCAGTTCCAGGCCGACCTGCTGGGCGTGGACGTCATCCGGCCGAGGGTCCGCGAGACCACGGCGCTGGGGGCCGGGTTCGCCTCGGGCCTGGGCTCGGGCGTGTGGGCGTCCACCGACGAACTTGCGGACGTGTGGCAGCTGGACGCACGCTTCGTGCCCACCATGGACGACCACGAACGAGATGCACGGCAACGACGCTGGCGGCAGGCGGTCAGCCGGTCGCTGCGCTGGGCGACGGACGAGGACGGGGCGTGACGGCCATGCGCGACGCCTGGGACTTCGAGCTGTCCAGCGCGCTGGACGCGCACCGGCCGACGCTGGGCTGGCTGCCCGACCACCTGGCGCAGCTCGTGCCCGACGACCGTGAGCCGGCATCGCACCTGCTGAGCATGGCCAGCGACCTGTGCGACGCCGGGCACGTGCACCTCGACATCATCCTGTGGCTGCTGACCGACACCGACCTGCACTCCGTGATCGTCAGCGAGGAGCACTACGACCGGGGTCCCGAGAGCGTCGAGACGACGTTCGAGACGACCGTGTCCAGCCATCCGCTGGACACGGTGGTCGGCACCCAGATCTCCACGGCGAGCCACCCCGACGGACTGCAGTTGGACGTCTCCCTCGCCGTCATGCTGAACACGCCGGGGCACACCGGCCACCTCGACGCGATGACGTTCGACGAGTCCACCGTCGTCAGCTACGCCCTGGGGCTGCAGCCCGCCTCGCTGAGCTTCACCGTCGAGGCCGAGAAGACCGACGACCTGGTGTCGTTCGGACGCGACCTGATGCAGGCGCGGGCACGGCTGCTGCGCGCGTCGTGACCGGCCGGGGCCGTCAGGCGGCCTGCTTCTCCGCGTCCATCTGCTGACCCAGCTCGACCAGGTCACCCGAGCCGATGTCGACCTCGCCCGACTTCACCTTCGCGGCGTACTCGTCGACGTACTCCTGGCCGCTGAGCAGCATCATCTCGTACATCAGCTCGTCCGTCGCCGAGCGCAGCGCGAACCGGTCGTCGGGCTGGTCGGCGTAGCGGCTGAAGTCCAGAGGCCGTCCGACGCGGATGCCGACGCGTCCACCCAGTCGCGGGAACTTCGCCCCCGGCGGCATGATCTCGAACACACCCACCATGGCGACGGGGATGATCGGCACGCCGGTGCGCAGGCTCAGGCGCACGGGCCCGGTCTTGCCGCGGTACAGCCGGCCGTCGGGGGTCCGCGTGCCCTCGGGGTAGATGCCCAGCAGCTTGCCGTCGGCAAGGATCTCCTCACCCTTGCGCAGCGACGCCTCGCCGGCGTCGCCCCCTTCACGGTTGACCGGCATCACGCCGACGTTCTCGAAGAAGTAGCGCTGCCAGCCGGAGAAGTAGTCGCTCTTGCCGAGGAAGAAGATCGGCCTGTCCACGTAGGCGGGCAGGAAGAAGTGGTCCAGGAACGACAGGTGGTTCGAGGCCAGGATCGCCGGCCCCTCAGAGGGGATGTTCTCGACCCCCTCCACCCACGGTCGGTACACCGCCGTCAGGATGGGGGGCAGCACGGTGTGGATGAGCTTGTACAGCATCGGCGTGCGTTCAGTAGCAGCCACGATCGTCGGTATCCTCCATGACTCCACCGGGGTGCTCCACCGGCGCCATGGGAGTCTAGTCCACGATCGCGCCACGGCGAGGCCAGGAACGAAGTTGAGCTCACGACAGCAACCCCACGTCGCCCTCACGACGTTCGACGACCGCACCGCGCGGGCCGTCGTCGTGGTCCTCCGCCGCGCCGGTGTCGACGCCTCGTCCGTGGCCGGTCCCGACGGCGAGACCGACGTGACGGTCCCCGAGCCGGACCGCGACCGCGCCATGCAGGTCCTCGGCAGCCGCATGGAGGAGGTCGCGCAGGCCGTCGCCGCGGGTGACGTCGAGGAGCAGCGGCGCGCGCGTCCCGCCCCGCCACCCCGCGACGCCGAGGACGACGTCCACGCCGGTCCCCCGCTGGTCATGGAGCGCTTCCGGCGCATGCGCTACCTGGCCGTGATCCTGATGGTCCCGCTGCTGGTCGTCACGCTGGCCCCGACGATCCGCGGGAACGTGCGGGTCGTCGTGGCCCTCGTGCTGATGGGCGTGGCCGCCGCGGTCGTGCTGCGCCGTCGCCGCTGACCGGCGCATGACGCTCCTCGCCCTCCTGCGGGCCAGCCACCCCGAGCCGTCCGCGGTCGTCGCGATCGTCGCGGCGGGGCTGGGCACGTCGGCAGGCCTGTCCGGACCCCGGACGGTGCTGCTGACGCTGGCCGTCCTGGCGGGGCAGCTGTCGATCGGCTGGAGCAACGACTGGCTGGACGCGGCGCGGGGGCTGGACGGTGCGCGACCGGACAAGCCGGTCGAGCAGGGCCTGGTGGCGCTCGCCACCGTGCGGGCCGCGGCCCTCGGCGCGGCGGTGGTGGCCCTCGTGCTGTCCCTGGCCCTGGGTGTCGTCCCCGGACTCGTGCACGTGCTGGCCGTGGGCGTCGGGTGGCTGTACAACGTCCGGCTGAAGGGCACGGTCGCCAGCGTGCTGGCCTACGTCGTGGCCTTCGGCCTGCTGCCCTCCGTCGCCAGCACCGCCGCTGGCGCGGGTTCGGCGGCGTGGTGGGCGTCGGTGACCGCGGCCGCCTTCGGCGCCGGCGTGCACTTCGCCAACGTCCTGCCCGACCTCGCGGCGGACGCCGCCAGCGATGTCCGAGGCCTCCCGCAGCGCCTGGGCGCCGCGCGCAGCGTGGCGGCGACGGTCGTGCTGCTGGGGGCGGGGACGGTGACGGTGCTGCTGGGGCCAGCCGGGTCACCGGCGGCCAGGACGGTCGTGCTGGCAGGTGTGGCCATCGCGCTGCTGGCCGCGGTGGTCGTGACCGGTGTCGCCGGGCGGTACGCCGTGGCCTACCGGGCGGCGATGCTGACCGGTCTGGTGGTCGTCGGGCTGCTGGTCACCACCGACACCGCCATCGTCTGAACGGGTGGGTCGCTGATGGCAGGCACCGCCGCCCCGCTGACCGAGGCGCAGATCCGCGCCCTCGTGGTGGCCGAGCTGACCGCACGTCACCGTGAGGACGACGCCGCCGTCCTGCTGGTCGAGGAGCTCGGCGTCGGGCGGGGCGCCAGCCGTGCCGACGTCGCCGTCATCGCCGCCGACGCGCTGACGGGGGTCGAGGTCAAGTCGGCTGCCGACACCCTGACCCGCCTGCCGGCCCAGGTCACCTGGTACAGCCGGGTCTTCGACCGTGCGGTGCTGGCGTGCGACCCCGGTCACGTGACGGCCGCAGCGGCCCACCTGCCGTCCTGGTGGGGCCTGTGGGCGGCCGACGTCGACGGTCTGCGGGTCGTCCGTGCGGCAGCGGCCAACCCGGTCGTCGACGGGCGCACGCTGGCCGCCATGCTGTGGATGCCCGAGCTGAAGGCGCTGATGCCGGCGATCGGCCAGACCGGGGGCACGGCGGGGCTGCTGCGGGGCGACCTGGCCGACCTGCTCGCGACCGTCGCCCCCGACCGCGTGGGTGAGCTGGTGCGCCGCGCCCTGCTCGACCGGGACTGGGAGGACGTGGGGGCCGCCGACGGCAGCGTGCGGACGGTCCGGCAGCCGACCCCGACGAGGACGGCCGCACGACGCGCCCGCCGTGACAACCGACGGGCGAGGGCTGGTCGACGCCGGTGATCCGGTCGCTCAGGTACGGGCCAGCGCAGCCAGCGGGAAGGCCAGGTACTCGGCGAAGAACAGCACCCAGATGTTGGCGTAGAAGCGCTTCAGCGTCTCGGGGTCCCGCGCGTCGATCCGCCGGCTGATCAGGACCAGCGCGCCCAGCAGGAGGACGTGGCCGGCCGCGAGCACCGCCCCGTTGACACCGGGGAGCCGCCCCGCGACGCCCGCTGCGATGAGGGAGACGTAGCAGGCCGCCAGCACGGTCAGCCCGACGGCCAGCACCGGTCGCAGGCCCACGCGCAGGACGAGGGTCGCGATGCCGTGCCGTGCGTCCCCGACGGCGTCGGGGATGTCCTTGAACCACGCGATGGCGATGGTCAGGCCCAGCACCATCCCCGTCAGCGCCCAGACGTGCTGCGGGATCGCTGCCTGCCCGTCGACGAGCCGCTGGAAGTGGGCGTAGACCAGCAGGTTGACGGTCAGCGCGCGGACGGAGGTGATCGAGGCGGCCGCCGCCACGTGGTAGCGCTTCAGCCGCAGGGGTGGCAGCGAGTACGCCGACCCCACGAGCACGCCGATGACGACGGCGGCCAGCAGCAGCGGACCGGCGGCGGCCGCGACGACCAGCGACAGCACCATGGCCACGCCCACCCACACCTTGGCCGTCCGCAGCGACAGGTCGCCCGCTGCGATCGGCAGGTGGGGCTTGTTGATCCGATCGATCTCCAGGTCGGTCACCTGGTTGATCCCGACGATGTAGACGTTGACGGCCAGGGCGGCGACCAGCGCCATCACCAGCGGCACCACGCCCACGGCGGCGGGTCCGTCGCCCGCGTACGCGCCGGCCATGGCCCACAGGCCCACCACGGCCATGACGGTCCCGATGATGGTGTGCGGCCGGGCGAAGGCGTAGAGGGTGCGCATCGCCGCCTGTCTAGCCGTTCGCGGCCTCCAGAGCCAGCAGAGCGACACCGACCATGCCGGCCTGGGCACCCAGCTGGGCCGGGACCATCGGCACGACAGGCCGGAAGGAGGGGCCCAGCACATGGCTGGCCAGCGCACGGCGGGCCGGGTCCAGGATCAGGTCACCGGCCTCGGCCGCACCACCCCCGACGACGATCAGCTCGGGGTCCAAGGCGTTGACCAGACCGGCTGCCGCGATGCCCAGGTAGCGCCCGGCGGTGGCCAGGATCTCGCAGGCCACGTCGACGCCGTCGCGCGCAGCGGCGGTCAGCCGTTCGCCGGTCGGCGGCTCAGGACCGCCCAGTGGCGTCCCGGCCAGACGGCCCTCGGCGTGGGCCTCGCGCGCCATGCGCGTCAGCGCGGTGCCGGAGCTGTAGGCCTCCAGCTCACCGTCCACCTGGCTGGGTCCCGGCTGCCCGTCGACGCACAGCACGGTGTGACCCAGCTCGCCGGCGAAGCCGTTGGCGCCCCGGTGCAGCCGCCCGTCCAGGATCAGCCCCCCGCCGACGCCGGTGCCCAGCGTGTACATCACCATCGACTCGCGGACCGGCCGGCCGGCGCCGACGGCGAACTCCGTCCACGTGGCGGCGCTCGCGTCGTTCTCGACCACGACCGCACCGGCGCCCAGACGGCTGGTCAGCGCGTCGCGCAGCGGGTACTCCCGCAGGGTGATGTTGGGGCCGTAGCGCGTCACCCCCTCGCGGGTGACCAGCGCCGGGAAGCCACAGCCGACGACGACCCCGTCGGTGTCACCGCCGACCAGGGTGCCGACGGCCTCGACGATCTGCTCGACGACGAGCTCGGGGTCGAGCGGGGTGGGACGTCGGTCGGTCGCGAGGACGGCCCCGTCCGTGCCGACCAGGCCGCTGAGGATCTTGGTCCCCCCGACGTCCACCCCGATCGCGTTGGGCACGGACTAGAAGCGCAGGAGCGCAGCCACCGGGTGGCCGTCCAGACGGGTCTCGTCACGGAACAGCTCGATGCGGGCACCGCCCAGCACGCACTGCTCGATGACCTCGTCGATCAGGTCGTCGACCGGCTCGACCGGCCCGCCGAACGCCTGGGCGTCGGCCAGGTGCATCGTCAGCATGCCGGTGCCCGAGCGGAAGCCGGACTGGCCGGACCCCTCGACCACGAACAGCGTCTCGACGCGCCGTTCGTTGCAGGCCTCGATGACGTGCCGCAGGCCCTTGGCGACCTTCTCGCCCTGCCCTGCCCCCGCGGCCAGCCGGTCCAGCAGCTCCTGGCGTCGCGCGGACACCCGGGCCTGCTCGACCTCGCCGAAGATCGCCATCAGCTGGTCCTTGGTGGGCTCGCTGGCGAGGCTCATCGACTCGGGCCACGCGACGGACTGCAGGTAGGGGTGCAGCTCCTTGCGGAAGGCCTCTGCCTCGCTGGTCGGGCCCGCGATCACCAGGGCGTCGAAGGGGTCGTCGGCGTGGACCTGGCGGAACGTCGCGTCGGCGTCCTTCAGGTGGTGCATCAGGGCGTTCTCGACGTTGCGGGCGAACCGCGCCTGGGCCCAGCCGCCACCGTCGCTCTGCCCGGGGACGTCGGACTCGATCTCGTGGTACTCCACGATCCGGCCGAGCCGGTAGCGGAACAGGCGCGCGGACTCGCGCTCGATCAGCGCGAGGCCGATGTGCATGTAGCGGCCCAGCATGGCCTGCAGCGGCACGACGTAGGGGGTCTCGCCGACACGGGCGACGGTGCGGAACGCCTCGGCGGTGTGGATCCGGTCGAAGCTCTCGCCGCCCGAGGCGAACAGCCCGAGGCCCTTGACGCCGTCACGGTTGAAGTCCTCCGCCACC
>JBFKGB010000123.1:0-9150 GCA_041633535.1 Euzebya sp.
GACGGGGCTGACGAACGGCGTCGCGTACCGAGTGCTCCCATCCGTCGAACACGGGCACGTGACTGCGCTGCCCGACGACCACGGGGAACCGGTCATGACCGGCCACAACCGGCCAACCACCGCTGCCGCCGCACCGCTCGGCCTCATCGGCATCGCTGCCCCGGGCCAGGCCTCACCTCGGTCGGGTCGCCGTCGCAGTGCCGGGGCCGGCCTCGTCGACGACGCTGTACCCAGGGCGACCCAACTCCGGTCGGGCGCATCCAACCCGACACAGCTCGCAGGACGAGAGCGAGCGACCCTCAGCCGTCCTCCCGGGCAGCCCGCGCCTTCGTGTAGCGGGTGGGCCGGGCCGACGCGGGGTCCTCGGGCCAGGGGTGCTTGGGGTAGCGGCCGCGCATCTCGGCGCGGACCTGGGCGTAGGAGCCGGTCCAGAAGCCGCCCAGGTCGTCGGTCACCTGCAGGGGACGACCTGCGGGGCTCAGCAGGTGCAGCAGCACGGGCGCCCCAGCCACCTGGGGGGTCTCCACCAACCCGAACATCTCCTGCAGCTTCACCGCCAGCACCGGGCGTTCGCCGCCGTAGTCCACCCGGATCCGCGAGCCCGTCGGCACCTCCACGTGCGTCGGGGCCAGCTCGTCCAGCCGGTGGTGCAGCTCGTAGGGCACCCGCGACAGCAGCGCATCGGCCAGCGCCACCCCGGCCAGGTCCCGCCGCCGTCGCGCGGTGGTCAGGAACGGACCCAGCCACTCCCCCACCGTCCCGATCAGCGTGGCGTCGTCCACGGCCGGCCAGCCGTCGGCCGCCCGGGTCCGGTGCAGGTGGCGCAGCCGGTCACGCAGGCCCGCCGTGCCGCGTGACCAGGGCAGCGGGCGCAGCTCCTCCGCCGCCACCCCCTCCAGCAGGGCGGCGACGACCCGGTCACGAGGCGGGTCGGCCAGCGGGGTGGTCGACAGCACGACGGCGCCGTAGGCCAGCCGGCGCTCGGCGACGACGTCGCCGTCCCGCCACTCCACCACGTCGCGGGGCGTGGCCATCCCGGCGACGGTCGACTCGTCCACCGCCGCGGCCAGGTACACCCGCGCCTCGACGCCGCCCCGGTCCAGCGAGGCGACGGCGATCATCGGCTCGCCGGCCAGCGGGTCGGAGGGGTGCAGGGACGCCCCGCGACCGCCCGACATCACGAAGGCGCCACGCCGGCCGCGCGACACGGCCACCCGGTCGGGGTAGGCCAGCGCGACCAGCTGCCCGGTGGCGTCCGGGGGCACCGCCTCGTCCCCTGACGCCGCCCGGACCCGGCGGGCGATCCGCTCGGCGTTCTGCCGCACCCGCCGGACCGCACCATCCCGGACCGCCCCATCGCGAACCGCCCCATCGCGAACCGGGCCGCCCCGACCGGCCGGGGAGCCCCCCGACAGCAGCGCCACCCGCCGGTCCAGGTCGGTGTCCCGGCTGATGAGGATGTCGCGTTCGCCCAGCAGCGCGGCGACCAGGCAGGCACGCTGGCGCAGGGACGCCGGTGCCTGCAGGACCATGTGGGCCAGGCGGGGGTGCACGGGCAGGTCGGCCATCGCCCGACCGTGGTCGGTCAGCCGCCCCTCCTCCTCCAGGGCGCCCAGCGAGCCCAGCAGCGACGACGCCGCCGCCCAGGACGCCGCGGGTGGCTGGTCCAGCAGCGCCAGCCCCTCCACGGGGGTGCCCCAGGCGGCGACCTCCAGGGCGGTCGGGGCCAGGTCCTCCTCGGCGATGGCGGGTGGGGCGTGGGCCTCCAGCGCCTCGTGCTCGGCCCACAGCCGGACGCACAGGCCGGGTCCCTGGCGGGCAGCACGGCCACGGCGCTGGTCGGCGCTGGACCGGGACACGCGCACGGTGCGCAGGCGCGACATGCCGGTCGCCGGGTCGAACGCCGGGCGACGCGCCCAGCCGGCGTCCACGACGATCCGCACCCCGGGGACGGTCAGGCTGGACTCGGCGATGTCGGTGGCCAGGACCACCCGTCGCCGCGACCCCGGCCGCAGGGCCTCGCGCTGCCGGGCGGGCGGCAGCGCGCCGTACAGCGGCAGGACGTCGACATCCAGCCCCGACAGCGCACCCTGCGCCTCACCGATCTCGCGCTGGCCGGGCAGGAAGGCCAGGACGTCACCCTCCCACTCATCCAGCGCCGCACGGACCGCATCGGCGACGACCACGCCGACCCGCGCGTCGGCGGGCACCGGACGGTGCACGGTCGTGACCGGGTGGGTACGCCCCTCGCTGTGCAGCACCGCGGGGTCACCCAGCAGACGCGTGACCCGTCCGCCGTCCAGCGTCGCCGACATCACCAGCAGGGCCAGGTCGGGGCGGATGGTCTGCTGCACCTCCAGGCTGAAGGCCAGCGCCAGGTCGGCCTCGATGGAGCGCTCGTGGAACTCGTCCAGCACGACCGCGCCGATGCCCTCGGCCGTGGGGTCGCGCTGCAGGCGGCGCACCAGGACCCCCTCGGTCACGACCTCGATGCGGGTCGCCGCCGACACCTTCCGTCCCTCCCCGGTGGTGTACCCGACGGTCTGCCCGAGCGGCTCGCCCAGCAGCTCGGCCATGCGTGACGCCGCCGCCCGGGCTGCGATGCGACGGGGCTCCAGCACGACGCAGCGGCCCTCCAGCCAGGGCGCGGCGGCGAGCGCAGGCGGGACCAGCGTCGTCTTGCCGGCACCCGGCGGCGCCTCCAGCACTGCCCGGCGTGTGTCGCCCATGGCCGCGACGAGGTCGTCGAGGACCTCGCGGACGGGCAGGTCCGGCATGGTCACATCGCGGTCAGGCTGCTGCCCAGCGCGGCGGTCAGGTCCGACTCGTCCTGCGCCGACAGCGTGGTGTGCAGGATGCGGCCGGGGAAGCGACGGGCCTCGGCGAAGGCGTGCCAGCGGTGGCCGCCCTTCAGCAGCAGGAACAGCGCCGCCTCCTCCTCGCCCAGCGACTCGCCGAGCCGCTTCATCTCCTCATCGGAGATGCCGACGTCACGCAGCTTGGCCCACAGCCCGCCGATCGCCGCGCCAAGCGCACCGGTGACGACCATGGCGGGGCCGCCGACGAACAGGCCGGCCAGCAGCCCCCACCAGCCCCCCGACAGCGCCCCGTCGGAGGTGTTCAGGTCGCGCGTCTGCTGGATCCGGACCTTGCCACCCGGCGCCCGCGACACGATCGCGGCGTCGTCGATGCTCAGGTGACCCCGCGTCCGCAGGCGCACCGCGGCCAGCATCGCCTCCTGCGCGTACAGGGGGTCGGCGAAACGGATCGCGACCAGACACGCCCCGTCCTGCAGGTCGGTCGTGACGACGTCGTCGGCCGACGTGGCCGACGACGCGGACTGGCTGGCGCCGGTGCTGGGATCGGGGCTGGGGAATGACGAGAGGTCGCTCATGCAGTGGCGATGATGGCACGGGCCGGGGCATGCGCCACTACGCTGTGGCCGGTGACCTCACACACCGACCAATCCGGAACGGGGGACGGCGACGAAGACGAGTCGATGTCAGCCACCGCCCGCCACCTGTCCCCGGTCCCCTCGACCGGCGCCGCCCCCGGCATGCCTGCGGACCCCGACCTGCTCATGGGTCTGGTCGCCCGCGGCAACGCCGCGGCGTTCGAGGCGCTGTACGACGTGATGGGCCCGCAGGTCTTCGGCGTGGTCCGCCGTGTGCTGCGCGACCCCGCCCAGAGCGAGGAGGTCGCCCAGGACGTGCTGGTGGAGGTGTGGCGCACCGCGCCGCGCTTCGACCGGGCGAAGGGCACGGCCCGCGGCTGGATCCTGACCATGGCACACCGCCGCGCGGTGGACCGGGTGCGATCCGAGCAGGCCTCGCGGGACCGCGAGGCACGGGTCGGCCGCGAGGACGTCCAGCGCCCCTTCGACGGGGTCGCTGCAGAGGTCGAGCAGCGTCTTGAGACCCAGCAGGTCCGCGAGGCGCTGTCCGAGCTGACCCCGGTCCAGCGCGAGGCGATCGAGCTGGCCTACTACGGGGGGAACACCTACAGGGAGGTTGCCGCGCTGCTCGACACGCCGCTGGGCACCGTGAAGACACGGATGCGCGACGGTCTGATCCGCCTGCGTGATGCGATGGAGGTTGGACGATGAGCAGCGATCTGTACGCCCTGGCCGGTGCCTACGTCCTGGACGCCCTCGACGACGACGAGCGCCAGATGTTCGAGGCGTTCATGGCGACGTCCCCCGAGGCCCGTGCCGAGGTCGAGTCGCTGCGCGAGGTGGCGGCCCTGCTGGGCACCGCCGCCGTCGAGACCCCGCCCGAGGGCCTGAAGGCCGCCGTCATGGACCGCATCGACGCCGTCCGTCAGGACCGTCCGGTCGTCGCCATCGACGAGGCCCGGTCCGTGCGTCGCCAGTCCGGCCCCGCGACCCGCGAGTGGGTGACCAACCTGTCCCGTGGCGCCGCCGCGGTCGCGGCGGTCATCGCCGTGGGGCTGGGTGTGGCCCTGGCCCAGCTGAGCGCCCGCGTCGACGAGATCCAGGCGACGGGCACACAGGTCGCTGCCGTCGTCGCCGCGGATGACGCCCAGCGCGTCTCGCACGACCTGGCCTCGGGCGGCCACCTGAGCGCTCTCATCTCACCCCAGCACGGCACCGCCGTGGTGGTGGGTGACGGCCTGGCAGCCCTCGACGAGGACCGGATGTACGTTCTGTGGGCCATCGCCGACGGCGTGCCGGTCCCCGCCGGCGAGCTGCGCGACGGACAGCCCTCGACCGTGGCCGCCAGCACCCTGGACAGCATCGGACTGACCGTGGAGCCCCGCGGCCCGCTGACCCTGCCGACCGGCGAGATCCAGGCGCTGCTCTCCGTCTGAGGACAGGACCGGTGGAACGCGCAGGGCAGACGGGCACGGGGACACCGCCTAGCATCACCGCCGATGCCTGCCCGCCCCCTCACCGACCTGGTCGGCCCCGGCTGGGCCGACGCGCTGGCGCCGGTCGCCGACGACATCACCCGGATGGGCGAGATGCTGCGCGCCGAGATCCAGGCGGGCCGCAGCTTCCTGCCCGAGCCCGACCGGGTGCTGGCCGCCTTCGCCACGCCGCTGGACCGGGTCCGCGTGCTGGTGCTCGGCCAGGACCCCTACCCCACCCCCGGCCATGCGATGGGGCTGTCGTTCTCGGTCCAGCCCGACGTCAGTCCGCTGCCGCGCTCGCTGGCCAACATCTTCCGCGAGTACAGCGACGACCTGGGGCACCCGGCGCCGACCACCGGTGACCTGACCCCGTGGGCGGCGCAGGGCGTCATGCTGCTGAACCGCTGCCTGACCGTCCGCCCGGGCGCGCCCGGCTCGCACCGCGGCCGGGGCTGGGAGGCCGTGACCGAGCAGGCGGTGCGCGCCCTCGCTGCACGGGACCGCCCGCTGGTCGCCGTCCTGTGGGGCGCCGACGCCCGCAAGGCCACGCCGTGGCTGGGCGACACCCCGGTGGTGGAGTCCGTGCACCCCTCCCCCCTGTCGGCCTCCCGGGGGTTCTTCGGGTCACGGCCGTTCTCGGCCGTCGACGACCACCTGCGTCGGCTGGGCGCCGAACCCGTGGACTGGAGGCTCCCGTGACCGCGAGCCTGGCCCGGCTGGTCGCGGCCGCCGACGCCGTCGCCGCCACCAGCGGCCGCAACGACAAGGTCGACGCGATCGCACGGGTCCTGTCCGCCATGATCCCCGAGGAGGTGGGGCTGGCCGCCGCCTACCTGGCCGGCGACCCACCACAGGACCGGATGGAGGTGGGCTGGGCGACCGTCCACGGGCTGTCGGTCCCCCCTGCGGCCACGCCGACCCTGTCGCTGCGCGACGTCGACAGTGCCCTGACGGCGCTCGCCGAGGCCGGCGGACCCGGGTCCCGCGGGCACCGCCAGCAGGTCCTCACCGACCTGTTCGGCGCCGCCACCGACGTCGAGCAGCAGTTCCTGTCCCGGCTGATCCTGGGCGAGATGCGCCAGGGCGCCCTGACGGGCGTGGTCCTGAAGGGCGTCGCCGCGGCGGCGTCTATGCCCGAGACGGTGGTGCGTCGCGCGCTGATGCTGGCTGCCGACCTGGGTGAGGTGACCCGGCTGGCCCTCACCGGGGGTCGTGCGGCGCTCGAGCAGGTGGGCCTGCGGGTCGGTCGTGGCGTGCAGCCGATGCTCGCCTCGACCGCCGCCTCGGTCACCGACGCCGTGCAGGAGATGGGACAGGCGGTCGTCGAGTGGAAGCTCGACGGCATGCGGGTGCAGGTCCACAAGGATGGCGAGGCGGTGACCGTCTACACCCGCAACCTCAACGACATCACCGACCGGTCCCCCCAGGTCGTGGCGGTCACCCGGGCGCTCGACGCCACGTCGGTGATCCTCGACGGTGAGCTGCTGGGCCTGGGCGCCGACGACCGACCGGTCCCCTTCCAGCAGACCATGAGCGAGGTCACCAACACCGTGGCCGGCGGTGGGGCCGTCCCGTTCTTCTTCGACCTGCTGCACCACGACGGCGAGGACCTGATCGACGTCCCGCTGACCGGACGGCGGCAGCGGCTGGAGGCGATCGTCCCCGCGGTGCACCTGATCCCCTCGGCCGTCGTGCAGGACGGCGACGCCGGCGAGGCGGTGCTGGCCGACGCGCTGGACCGCGGCCACGAGGGCGTCATGGTGAAGAGCCTGGACGGCGGCTACGCCGCCGGACGTCGCGGGAAGGCGTGGCGGAAGGTCAAGCCGGTGCGGACGCTGGACCTGGTGGTGCTGGCGGTGGAGTGGGGGTCGGGCCGTCGGCAGGGGCTGCTGTCCAACATCCACCTGGGTGCGCGCGACGACCGGCCCGGCCACGACGGCTTCGTCATGCTGGGCAAGACCTTCAAGGGCATGACCGACGAGACGCTGGCCTGGCAGACGCAGCGGTTCCTGGACCTGCAGACCCATCGCGAGGGCCACGTCGTCCACGTCCGCCCCGAGCAGGTCGTCGAGATCGCGCTGGACGGCGTGCAGACCTCACGGCGCTACCCCGGCGGCGTCGCCCTGCGGTTCGCCCGGGTCCTGCGCTACCGCGACGACAAGACCCCCGCGCAGGCCGACCGGCTGTCCGACGTCAGGCGGCTGGGCCCCGACCGCTGACCGGACCGTCGAGCGACGGTCGAGGCCGTACGGTGCACGCCCTCCCGCGTCGGCGACGACCGCGGATCGTGCAGACTTGACGTCATGACGCCTGGCACCACCCCGACCGCCCCGGCGACGGCCGGCGCCGTCTCGGTCGCGGCGCTGCGCGACATGGCCGCGATCCACGAGGCCGTCGCGCTGTTCGACGCCGTCTGGCAGGCCGCCGACGTCATGCCGGCCAACCTGGTCCGGGCCATCCAGACCGCCGGCGGGTACGTCAGCGGGGCCTACGTGGACGGCCGCATGGTCGGGGCGTCGGTGGCCTTCCGCGGGACCGTCGCTGATGGCGACGTCACGCGCTCCTCCCTGCACAGCCACATCACCGGCGTCCTGCACCCCTCCAGCGGCATCGGTGCCCGTCTGAAGGCCGACCAGATGGAGTGGGCCCGTCGCGAGGGCGTCGACGTGATCACCTGGACCTTCGACCCGCTGGTGTCACGCAACGCCTACTTCAACCTGCACAAGCTGGGCGCACACGGGCACCGCTACCTGGTCGACCACTACGGCCCGATGCGCGACACCATCAACGCGGGTGACCAGACCGACCGCCTTGAGGCGTGGTGGCCGACCGACCCGGCCCGCCGCCCGGCCACACCACCGGCCGACCGCGTCCCCCGCATGGTCCTGGTCGCTGACGACGACGGCCTGCCGCACGCCGCCGACGACGTGCCGACCGACGGCCGCCCGGTCGGCCTGCAGATCCCCGCCGACGTCGAGTCGCTCCGCCGCCGGTCCCCCGAGATCGCCGCCCGGTGGCGTCGGGCCGTGCGCGACCACATGGCACCGCTGATCGCACAGGGCTACGCCGCGACCGACATGCGTCGCGACGGCACGTACCTGCTGACCCGAGGACCCCGACATGACGCTTGACGCCCTGGAGCTGCGACGGGTCCAGATCCCGCTGCTGGGTCCGTTCAGGACCTCCTTCGGCACCCAGACCACGCGCGACTGCGTGCTGGTGCGGGCGATCACCGACGAGGGCGAGGGGTGGGGCGAGTGCGTCACCATGCCCTGGCCGCTGTACTCCTCGGAGTCCACCGACCTGGTCCTGCCCCTCATCGAGGCGCACCTGGCCCCGCGGCTGTTCGACGCCGACGACCTGGGTCCGCGCACCGTCGGCCCCGCGCTGCGGGCCGTCCAGGGGCACCGGATGGCCAAGGGGGCGCTGGAGGCGGCGATCCTGGACGCCCACCTGCGGGCCACCGGCCAGTCCTTCGCATCCTGGCTGGGGGTGACCCGTGACCGGGTCCCGTGCGGCGTGTCCGTGGGCATCTTCGAGGGGGTCCCGGCACTGCTGGACGCCGTGGAGGGGTACCTGGCCGACGGCTACCTGCGGATCAAGCTGAAGATCGAGCCCGGGTGGGACATCGAGCCCGTCCGGGCCGTGCGGAAGGCCTTCGGCGACGACGTGCCGCTGCAGGTCGACGCCAACGCCGCCTACCTGCCCGGTGACACGCCGCTGCTGCGCCAGCTGGACGACTTCGACCTGCTGCTGATCGAGCAGCCGTTCCCCGAGGAGCGGCTGCTGGCCAACGCCGACCTGCGGCGGGCGATCGCGACCCCGGTGTGCCTTGACGAGTCGGCGCTGTCGGCGCAGGTCGTGGCCGACGCGATCACGATGGGCGCCGTCGACGTGGTCAACATCAAGCCGGGACGGGTCGGGGGCTACCTGGAGTCGGTGCGGATCCATGACCTGTGCGTCGCCCACGGGCTGCCCGTCTGGTGCGGCGGCATGGTCGAGACGGGCATCGGCCGTGCCGCCAACGTCCCCCTGGCGGCGATGGACGGCTTCACGCTGGCCGGCGACAACTCCGGGTTCGACCGCTTCTACGCCACCGACATCGTGACCGAGCCGATGCGGATGGTCGACGGACACCTGACCGTCCCGCGCAGCCCGGGGATGGGCTTCGACGTGGACCTTGCCGCGGTCGAGGCCGTGACCGTCGAGACGCGCCTGCTGACCCGCTGATGGTCGGCCTGCCGAGGGCGGTCAGATCGCCCCGTAGCCGGTGACGCC
>JBFKGB010000124.1:0-9012 GCA_041633535.1 Euzebya sp.
CTGCATGACCACCGTGCACGCGCGGACCGCCGAGCAGGCCCTGGTCCGCCTGGAGGGCATGGCCCTGCTGGCCGGCCTGCCGCTGGTGGCCGCCCGGTCCCAGCTGGCCAGCGCCCTGGACGTCGTCGTCGCCCTGGACCGGGGTCCCGACGGTGCCCGCGGGGTCGTCGAGGTGGCCCGGGTCGGGTCGCAGGACCGCTGCCCGACCGTGCGGACGGTCTGGCGGCGGGAGGGGTGGTGAGCGCGGTGGTGCATCGACGCCGTCCTGCTGCCGGGGTCGGACCCGCGGACCTGCTGCTGCTGCGCGCCGCGCTGCTGGCGGGGGCCAGCCCGGCCGCGGCGCTGGCCGAGGTGGACCATCCCTCCCTGGCGTCCGTCAACGCCGCGCTGCGGGTCGGCACGCCGCTGGAACAGCTGGCCGCCCGGGGCAGTGCGCTGCCGTCCTCGGTCGTCCGGCTGCTGCGCACGCTGGCCATGGCCGACCTGGTGGGCTCGGCTGCGTCCCCGGCGGTCGGCGCCCTGCTGGACGGCACCACCGCCACCCTGCGGCTCCAGGCGCTGATGGCCGCACGGTCGGCCCAGGCGGTCCTCAGCGCCCGGCTGCTGGTCGCGCTGCCCCTCGTCGGCGCGGTGGGCCTGGCGCTGCTGGACCGGGGTGCGCGTGGCCTGCTGCTGTCGGCCAGCGGTGCGGTCCTCGCCAGCGTGGCCCTGGTCCTGGTCCTGCTGGCCGTCCTGTGGATGCGGGCGCTGCTGGCCCGTGCCGCCGCCAGCGCGGCGGCTGCGGATCCGCTGGTCGGGACCTGTGACAGCGGAACGGACCCGGGTGACCTCCCCACCGTCGAGCTGCTGGAGCTGCTGGCCCTGGCGCTGTCGGCCGGGGTGGGCCTGCCCGAGGCGGTGCGGCTGGTCGCCCGGATCGCCGCCCCCGACACCGCCGGGCTGATGACGCAGGTCGCCGGTCGCCTGCACAGCGGCATGTCGCCGGTCCAGGCGATGCCAGAGCAGCTGGGCGAGGTGGGTCGGCTGCTGGACCTGTCCGAGCGCTTCGGTGCCCCGACGGCGGAGGCGTTGCGCGTGCTCGCCGACGACATCCGCCGTCGGGCCGCCGCAGCGGCGGAGACGGCAGCCGAACGGCTGACCGTCCACCTCGTGTTCCCCACGACCCTGCTGCTGGTCCCGGCCTTCGGCCTGCTGGTGGTGGTGCCGACCCTGGCGTCATCGCTGGGCGGGTCGGGGCCGGGGCCGTGAGCGACGGCCCACGGACACGACAACCCATGAGAGGACGACACCATGCACACGACCCTGCAGACGACCCTGGCACGCATCCACGAGGAGGAGGACGGTGCCCAGGCCATGGAGTACGCAGCCCTCGCCGGCGGCGGCGTCAGCATCATCACGATCCTGATCCAGCTGCTGCGCAGCGAGCCGGTCCAGGGCGCCATCAGCGGCTTCCTGACCGGGCTGTTCGAGGGCCTCGCCGGCTCGCTCGGCACGGTCTTCTGACCACGGACCCGCGCGGCGGGGCCCACGGGGTCCCGCCGCCACATCCACGATGCCGACCCGACCGCTCCGACCCGTCCCCCGCCCACCGGGACCGGCCGACGACACCGGCAGCCAGGCCCTCGAGCTGCTGATGGTGACCCCTGTGGTGATCCTGCTGCTCGGCGTCCTCGTCATCGCCGGCCGTGTCGGCCTGCTGCGCGTCCAGGCCCAGCAGGTGGCCGGGCTCGCCGCCCGTGTCGCGGCCGTCCAGGACGACACCGCCGTCGTCGACGCCATCGCCGCGACGGGGTTCCGGCTGGACGCCGTGCAGCCACCGTGGCCAGCCCGCCGGCCCGGCGACCTCGTCACGGTGACGCTCAGCCGCGACGTCACCCTCGGCGGGCTGCTGCCCGATGACCTGACCCTCTCCGTCAGCGCCACCGCGCTGACGCAGCACCCGCCCACCGACGTCCCCACGGGCAGCCCGGGATCGCCATGAGCGAGCCACATCCACCATGGTGGATCCTGCTCAGACCGGATCATCGAGAGGATCGGGGGACGGTGGCGCTGCTCGCCACCATCGCGGGGCTGGTGCTCGCCCTCGTCGTGTGCCTGCTGACCGCAGCCGTCACGAGGGTGGTTGAGGGGACCGGGCGGGCGCAGGACGTCGCCGACGCCGCAGCCCTGGCCGTGCTGTCCGGCTCGCCGCTGGTGGACGGGGACGGCCGTCCGGCGCTGGATGCGGCGCACCGGGTGGCCCAGGCCAACGGCCTGGTGCTGGTCGCGGTGGACCTGGACGGCTGGCCCCTCGGCGTGCGTGCCAGCGTGCACCCCGGGGTCGACCTGGCCGCACCCTTCGGTGGGCTGCTCCTGCCGCCCCGCTGGGGCGCAGCACGCCTGGTGCCACCCTGACCCGGGCATGTCCGACGGACGGCCACGCGGCCTCGGCGGCGGGAGCCGACCGGGCTACGCTTCCAGCAACCCTCCACACCCATCGAGCAGTGCTTTGAGCGAACTGATCCACAGCGGGTTGCTGCAGCCGGATCCGCTGCCCGCGGGCGCCACCGGCGTCTCGCTGCCCTCCTACGTGATGGATGCCGTCAGGCTCCGCCCGACCGGCCGACGTGCGCTGTCGCTGGTCAGCGCCGCCATGTTCCTGGTCGGCCTCGCCGTGTTCGCCTACCCCCTGTTCACCGACCTGTACACGACCCAGCTGGTCCAGCGGCCCCTGGTCGACCAGTTCGAGTCCGCCGACCTCGTCGAGCGCTACAGCTCGCGGACCATCGCCACCGGTGAGCCGCTGACGCGGATCGTCATCCCCTCCCTGGGGGTGGACACCGTCGTCGTCGAGGGCACGTCGCCTGCGGCGCTGCGTGCCGGCGCCGGGCACTACCCGACCTCACCGCTGCCGGGCGAGGCGGGCAACGTGGCCATCGCCGGTCACCGGACGACCTACGGCAAGCCGTTCAACGAGCTCGACCGGGTCGCCCCCGGCGAGATCGTGCACCTGATCACCCCCCTGTCGGTCCACACCTACCGGATCCTCGGCAGCCCCGCGGACGCCCAGCGTCCCTGCCCCTCGGGTGCCTGCTGGATCATCGGCCCCACCCAGTGGGAGGTCGTGGGACCCATGCCGGGCTCGCTGCTGACGCTGACCACGTGCCACCCCAAGGGGTCGGCCCGCGAGCGGCTGGTCGTGCGCGCCGAGCTGGTGTCCAGCCAGGCCCGGCAGTTCGACGCACAGGGCAACCCCGTGCCGGTCGGGGACATGATGGACCGCGAGCAGGGAAGCTGATCGGCGTCCCGATGCATCGTCACCTGTCCCTCTGCGCAGTCGTCCTCATCGCGCTGCTGCTCCTGGGCACGCCGGCGCAGGCGGTCGCCACGCAGACCCTCACCAGCCCCACGGCGGGCGCTGTCGTCACCGGTCCTGTCGAGGTGGTCGTCACGGTCATGCCCGACGAGGGCGAGGTCATCGACGGCGTCGACGCACGGCTGCGCGGCTCGACCCAGCGGCAGGTCCCGTTGTCCTTCGACGGTCAGCCGCTGGAGGACGGCAGCCAGCGGTGGACCGGCACCGTCGACCCGCTGGAGGGGCTGCCGCTGGCCAACGGCACCTACCTGCTGGAGGCGCAGGCACGACCGCTCGTCGGTGACCCCCCGGGATGGACCGGCCACGAGATCGACCTGCGCGTGCCACCGCCCGTCCGCGAGCTCGAGGCGACGCCTGCCGAGCAGGACCCCACCCAGGTGCTGCTGTCGTGGGACAGCGTCGCGCTGCCCGACTTCATCGCCTACCGCATCCAGCGGCGGTCGGACGCCGCGGACGGGGCGTGGACGACGGTCCTGGACCTGACCGACCCCCGGCAGGAGCGCGCCACCGATCCGGTGGCGGAGCCCGGCGCCTACCGGTACCGCCTGGTCGTGGTCCGCGCCAACGGGGACGGCGGCGAGGTCTTCGCGACCTCCGACCCGCGCGGGGTCCGTGCCGACCCGCAGGACCCGGGGACCTTCACGCCACCGCGCGACCCCGACCCCCAGCCCAGCCCCTCGAACGAACCGACCCCTGGGGAGGGCGGTGGTGGCGTCGCCCCGATCACCCGGCCGACCGACCAGCCGGGCGAGGGGCCCGCACCGTCGCCGACGGGTGGGACGCAGTCCTCTGGGCAACCGCCGACCGGCGAGGGCTCGGGCGGCCGCCCACCCCGGATCCGCGTGCCGGCACAACCGGCGCCGCCGGCACCGGCGCCGGCCGTGCCCTTCAACGACGGGGTGTTCGAGCCGCTCCTGCCGCTGGAGGACATCCCCGAGGAGATCACGGTCACCCAGACCGAGACCGCGATGATCGACGGCGGCTCGACGCCCGGGGGCACGCTGGACACCTTCGAGACGCAACGGCAGGACAAGCCCCTCTTCACGGCCATCGCCGGCGGGCTCCTGCTGCTCGTCTCCTCGGCCCATGTGCGGCGCTACATCGCAGATGGATCGTCACGCTGATTGCCGTCTGTAGGATGTAGGTCGCTCAGAAGCAGTTGTCAGCGGGTGATTAGGCGCCGGGGCAACTGGACATGATCCTGTTCTTCCCTCCGTTCGGCGTCGAACCCGAGCAGCGCCCGCTCAGAAAGGTGTCCCACCGTGCAGATGACCATCGATGACCAGATCGACGGCACCTCCGCAGTCCTGTCGGTCAACGGTGAGGTGGACGTCTACACGGCTCCGACTCTCCGCGAGCGCATCCTGTCCGCCATGAACGAGGGGGCGACGACCATCGTCATCGACCTCTCCAACGTGTCCTTCATGGACTCGACCGGTCTGGGGATCCTGGTCGGTGCCCTGAAGCGCATGCGCCAGGCCGACGGCGAGCTGCATGTGGTCTGCGACTCCGAGCCCGTCCTGAAGATCTTCCGCGTGACCGGTCTGATGGATGTCTTCGGCGTGGTGTCGTCGATCGACGATCTGCCCGCCGCTCCATGACCGACTGGGTCACCCTCGAGCTGCCCTCAGCAGCCCACGTCGTCGGCATCGCCCGTGCGATGGCGGTGGCCTCGGCGTCCAGCGCCAACGTGCCGGTCGACCGGATCGAGGACGTCAGGACCTGCGCCAGCGAGGCCGTGACCAACGCCGTGCAGGCGCACCGGCGCGTCGAGATCCACCTGCCGATCCTCATCCGCACCACGGTCTCGGCCGGGCGCTTCGTGATGGAGGTCTGTGACGTGGGGCCGGGGCTGGACGAGGAGATGCGGTCCCGCGGGGTGGACGGCCCTCCGCGTGAGGGCGGCTACGGCATCCCGGTGATGCGGGCCCTCAGCGACAGCTTCGACGTCACCCCCGGTGGCGTGCTGCAGCCCGGCATGGGCACGACGGTGCGCATGACCTACCTGCTGGAGCCCGCGGTCTGACGCCGTCGGTCACCGGCGGTGCAACGGCCCGGTAGGATCTCCGGGCTGTGGATGACCTGCTTGCAACGACCGTGAACGCCTACGACCGCTGCGCCTCGGAGTACCTGGAGGCCTGGAAGGATCGTCGGCCGCGCGACAGCGCCCGCCGGTTCGCACGCATGGCGGGTGAGGACGCCCTCGTGCTCGACGTCGCCGGCGGACCGGGCCTGGACGTGCGGCTGCTGCGTGACGTCGGCCTTCGTGCGGCCTCCGGCGACCTGTCCGCGGAGTGCATGCGCGTCGCCCACACCTTCTTCCCCAAGGGCCTGCTGGCCCGCTGGGACTACCGCAAGCTGCCGTTCGCCGACGACCAGTTCGACGGCATCTGGGCCCCGGCCGCCCTGCAGCACCTGCCCCGGCGGGCGATCCTGCCGGCCATGCGCGAGCTGGTCCGGGTGCAGCGCGGCGGGCCGATCTTCGTGACCTTCCCCGAGGGCGAGAGCGACATGGGCCTCATCGAGGACCCCCCGGCGGGTGAGGTGCAGGTGACCTCCATCAGCGCCGAGGAGCTGCGTGCGCTGCTGCTGCGGATGGGCTACGTCGACGTCGAGGTCGAGTCACGCCCCGACCCGCGCGGCATCCCGCAGCGCTGGGTCTACGGTCTGGGGCGCGCGCCCGGCGCCTGAGTCCGCCTGCGCGCGGTCAGCGCAGCAGCACGCGCAGCAGCGCCACCAGCGAGCCGCCCCCGGCCCACACCAGCAGCCCCTGCCGCACGTGTGCGTCCGACAGCCGCCGCAGCAGCGGGGCCGCCAGCACCATCCCGGCGATGATGGCGACCGCCAGCTGTGCACCGGTGACCAGCTGGGCGGTCGTCAGGCTGCCCGAGACGCCGAGGGACCCAAGGCCCATCACGATGCCGACGGCGAACACGATCGCCAGGGTGGGACGACTCTCAGTGGGCGGACGGTCCCGGTACAGCACGGCCAACGGTGGCCCGCCCAGCCCCACGGCTGTGCCGCTGAAGCCGCTGACGACCCCGGCGATCCCCTCCGTGAGGGGGCGAGGGGTCACGCGCCAGCCCAGCGCCGCCGAGGCGACGGCACCCAGCAGGACCACGGCGACCCCTGCGGCAAGGGCGTCAGGGTCGGCGAGCTTCACCGCCAGCGTCCCTGCGAGGATGCCCGGGATCCGCGCCAGGCTGATCCGCGTTGCCGCCCCGTGGTCGACGTGGCGGCGTTCCCGCAGCGCCATCGTCATGGTGAGGGGGAGGAAGGACACCAGGGCGGCGCCGGGGATCAGCTCGGGGGCGACGACGGCCAGGGCGGGGACGGTGGTGAACGCGGCACCGAAGCCCAGCACGGACTGCGCCGCACCGCCGAGGACGGCCGCGACGACGACGAACATCATCTCGGGGCCGCTCATCGCGGCCATCATGGACCCCCGCGCCGCAGGGCGCTGCGTCCATCCGGCCCGACGGTGCTTACAGCTCGACGATGGTGGTGGGCGTCGTCTCGTCGGGACCGGTGGCCCGCAGGTCGGCCATCAGGCGCGCCAGACCGCGGTCGATCTGGGCGGGGGTCAGGTGGGCGAAGGGGCTCATGGGGGGTGCCTCGGGGGTGTGGGGGGTGTCGTGGTGCCCGGTGTGCCCGGACGTGGGGTCCAACGACGTCACCGCGTCGGCGTGACGGTCCGTCTGCTCGACCGCGGATGCGGCAGCCTTGGGGGCATGGCCACGATCCTGCTGATCAGTCACGTGCCTACCGCGTCGCTGCAGGCGGTCGCCGGCGCGGTGCGCGAGGGCGTCCTGCACCCGGACCTGGAGGGCGCCGTGCGCCTGGTCGACGTGCCGGCGCTGCAGGCCGACGTCGGTGACGTCCGGGCGGCGGATGCGGTGGTGCTGCTCACCCCAGTCAACTTCGGCTACATGAGCGGTGCGCTCAAGCACTTCTTCGACCACACCTATCGTCGGATGCAGGCCGACGGGCTGCGCCGGCCCTACCTGGCCGTGGTGAAGGGGACGACGGACGCCGACGGCGCCGTGCGCGCGATCGAGGCGATCACCACCGGTCTGTGCTGGCCGCGCGTGCGGCCCCCGGTCGTGGTGGAGGGGCCGGCGGACCAGGAGTTCCTGGACCGCGTCCGCGAGGCCGCGTCAGAGCTGGCCGCGACCCTGCTGTGACGGGCCCTCACCCAGGCCGTAGGCGTCGCGCAGCGAGTCCTCCCAGGGGCGCGGCGGCTCCTCCCCCTCCTGCTGTGGACCGACGGCCGGTGGGGGCGGCCCTGTGGGGTGGGTCGGGTCTGCGGGGTGGTCGCTGTGGTCGTGGTCGTTGTCAGGGCTGTGGTCGTTGTCAGGGCTGTGGTCGTGGCCGTGGTCGTGCAGGACGGCGGCGGTCGCGTCCACGGTCGCGGCCGCGATGGCCGTGGTCAGCGGCACCGCCATGATCAGGCCCAGTGATCCGACCACGGTCCGCACGACCTCCTGGGCCACCAGCTCGCTGGTCAGGGTCTCGGTGATCGGGGCGCCGCCGATCGAGAACAGGATCAGCAGCGGGAGGGCCGCCCCGGCGTAGGCCAGGAACAGCGTGTTGACCGTCGCGGCGATGTGGTCGCGGCCGACGCGGAGCGCCTCGGTGAACACCGCACGGTCGCCGATCGCCGGGTTGGCCCGGCGCAGCGCCGCCACGGTGGAGGCCTGGCTGACCGTCACGTCGTCGAGGACCCCCAGCGTGCCGATGATGAACCCGGCGAGCAGCAGCCCGCGCACGTCCAGGTCGGTCCCGGTGGCGAAGCGCACCAGCTGCACGTCCTCGCTGGACAGCCCGGTCAGCGTGGCGACCTCGACGGCCAGCAGCGCCAGGCCGATGGTCACCAGCAGCGCGACGGCGGTGCCGGCCATGGCGGCGCGCGTGGTCATGGACCAGCCGTGGCTGAGCGGCAGCGTCACGTACATCACCGCCAGGGACACGACCAGGGCCAGGAGGGTCGCGTCGGTCCCCGACAGCAGCGCCGGCACCAGCACCCCGACGATCAGCAGCGCCGAGGCGCCGAGCCCCACGAGCGCACGCACCCCCTGCCAGCGCCCCAGGGCGATCACGGCCAGGGCGAACACGGTCACGAGCGCCGCGATCGGCAGCCCGCGCGGGAAGTCGACGATGGCGTAGACCGGATCGGTCCCCGGGCTCGAGACCTGCTGCACCAGCACGGCCTTGCCCACGGTGAAGCTGCCGGTCTCGTCCACCGTCTCGATCGTCAGCTGCCGGCCGTCGTCAAGGTCGACGTCGACACGAAGCTCACGCGCGCCGGGGAGCAGGAACCCGGCCTGGGTCCCGCCGTCCGCCAGGTCGACCACCCGCGTGATCTCGCCGCCGAAGCGCTCCTCGACGCCGGCGCTGAACCCCTGCTGGGCGGCCTCCGGCGGCCCGCCCCACGGGTACACCAGCACCAGCCCCAGGAGGGTGGCGAGCCCCACGGCGGTGACGAAGACCGTCAGCATCCTGCGTCGTCGGCTCAGCTGGCTCATGGCCGGACACGGTAGCCCCGTGTCCGCCCCGACGACCATTGCCAGCCCCGCCCCTGGGCCTTCGCACCCGGGCCCGCCATCCGGCCTGGTCCCGCCATCCGGCCTGGTCCCGCCATCCGGCCTGGTCCCGCC
>JBFKGB010000125.1:0-8970 GCA_041633535.1 Euzebya sp.
CACGACGGCGACTCCGGCCGCCAGCCGCATCGCCGCTGACCAGGCGCTTCGCGCACCCGGGGTGTCAGTGGATGAGGGATCGGCGGTCTGCCGAGTCACCGGAGAGGGAGGGACCTGCGGTCAGTCGATCTTGTCCAGCAGCGTCCTGAACCACAGCGAGGCCTCGGCGTAGCGGTCCTCGGAGTTCGCGCCGGCGGCTGCAGCCGGCTGTCCGTCGCTGCGGGGGTAGGTGCCCAGCACCTTCACCTCGTCGACGTGGCGGTAGACCGAGCGCAGCGCCTCGGCCATCCGGGCCTCGGTCACGTGACCGATCGCGTCGATGAAGATGCAGTACTCCCCCAGCGCCTGCTTGGTGGGCCGGGACTCGATCTTGGTCAGGTTGATGTCGCGCAGGGCGAACTCGTCCAGCACCGTCATCAGCAGACCGGGCCGGTCCGCGCCCAGGAACACGACCATGGACGTCTTGTCCGCACCCGTCGGCTCGTGCATCCGTCGTCCCAGGGTCACGAACCGCGTCGTGTTGCCCTCCCGGTCGTGGATGTCGGCGGCGAGGACGTCCAGGCCGAAGCGCTCCGCCGCCATCGAGGTGCCCAGCGCGGCGACGGTCCCGTCGCTGCTGGCGGCCTCCTCCGCGGCCCGCGCCGTGGACGCGGTCGTCGTCAGCTGCACGTCCGGCAGGTTGGCGGCCAGCCAGTCGCGGCACTGCGGGATGGCCATCGGGTGGGACCGCACCTCGACCACGTCGTCCAGGGACGTGCCCGGGCGCACCAGCAGGTTCATCGAGATCGGGATGTTGATCTCCCCGCGGATGTGCACGCCCGGCTGGCCGAAGGCCAGCGTGTCGAGGGTCAGGTTGACCGCGCCCTCGATGGAGTTCTCGATCGGGACGACCCCGACGACGGCCGCGCCCGTCCGCACCGCGTCGACGACGTCGGGGATCGTCGTCAACGGCATCCGCTCGTGGTCGGGAGCGGTGCGGTCGGCCGCCAGGGCCGTGAAGGTCCCCTCCGGCCCCAGGAACGCGACGGTCACCACTCGGCCTGCTCGACCTCGGGCAGCGCGGCGGTGGCCTGCTCGGCGGAGGGCTCGGCGGACGGGGCGACCTGGACCGGCTCGACCGGGGTGGCGGCGGCCGGCGCCGCGACCTCGTCGGCGCTCGGCAGCGCCCGGGTGGCCTCGGCGATGCGGCGCTGGCCGTTCTCCATCGCCTGTGCGATCGCCTCGACCTCCTCCTCGCTGAGGTTGTGCGAGGACGTGCCGCCGATGATGGGCTTGGCGTAGGTCCGGGTCTGCACCCGGCCGTTCATCGCCGTGATGACGCTGCCGTCACCGTGCTCGTCGAGCAGGGCGATGGAGAAGGAGAGCCGCCCACCCATGTCGTCGAAGGCGTCGTAGCGGACCGTCCCGATGCGGCTGAGCGTGCGGGCCAGCAGCGCACGCAGCTGTCGGCCGTAGGCCTGCTGGCGGCGGACCTCCTGCTGCAGGCGCTGGACCTCGTCCATGTGCATCTCGAGCAGCGTGACGACGTCCTCGCGTCGACCGCGGGCGAAGCGGCTGTAGGTCGCGCGGACGCGGCGTTCTCCCTGGATGGCGAGGACGCCCGCGGCGATGGCCCCGATCGACAGGACGATCGAGAGCACCAGCAGGCCGCCGATCAGGCCGGGACTGAGTTCCATGGTCGCCTGAGTGTAGGCAGCCGGCGGGCGAGGGCCCCCCGTACTGGCGGGCGTGGTCCGCGCGCCGGGGGCCGACGGCTCAGGTGTCCACGCCCCGACCCTCGGCGGCGGATGCTGCCTGGGACCGACGCAGGTAGACGCTGGGGACCTTCTCGGGGTCGGAGGGGTCCACCGGGTAGACCAGCACCGGCACGTCGACGTCACGGACGACCCGCTGCGAGATCAGGCCCCAGCGGCTGGGCTCCAGCAGCGAGGTCCGGGCAGGCTCGCCCATGACGACCAGCTCGGCGTCGTGCTCGCGCGCGGCCGTCACGATCGAGGCGGCGACCGCCTCGCTGACGGTGTGGACCTTGTGGACGACGATGTTGCGCTCCTCGGCCACGGCCTGGATCAGCGACAGCACCTCCGGCTCCTCCCCCGCCGCCAGGGACCCCGGGCGCGAGATGTGCACGGCGATCAGCTCGGCACGCATGGTCCCGATCAGGTCCAGGATGAAGGGGAGGCGTGGGAGGACGACGTCGACGGACCCCATGGGCACCAGGACACGGCTGAACGACCGGTGGGCCAGCACCTCGGGGATCGCCTGCAGCACCCCGCCGCCGCTGCCGGCCTGCCCCGCCTCACCGCTGCTGCGGATGGCCCTCCGCGCGGCGATCGGTCCGCCCAGCTCGAAGACGACGATCGAGCCCAGGACCACGCCCGACACGGTCGCCCCGAAGTCGGGTGCCTGCTCAACGACCAGCGCCACCAGGGCGATGGCCATGCCGGCGTGCGGCAGCAGCGACATCCCGATGCGCAGCCCGGTCGGGCCGTCGCCGCCCAGCAGCCCGCCCACGTAGGCGCCCCCGACCTTCCCGACGGCGCGGGCGACCAGGTAGGCCCCGCCGATGACGCCGACGGTCGTCAGCTCGTCCAGGTGGATGCCGGCGCCGGCGACCACGAAGAAGATCAGGTAGATCGGGGCCTCGAGGGTGCGCACTGTCGCGAACAGCCGGTCGGCCAGCCACGGGGCGGTGTTGGCGACGTACAGGCCGGCGATCAGGGCCGACACGACGACGGAGCCCTCGACGGCGACCGCGGCCCCGACGATGCCGGTCAGGATGACCAGCAGGAACAGCAGCAGCTCGCCGCTGGTCTCGATCAGGGTCGAGAAGGTCCGCAGGATCCGCCCGCCGACGTAGCCGATGACGGTCGACAGCACGATCAGCTCGGCGAAGACCCGCACGGTCTCGGTCGCGGTGGCCGCGCCGGCGGACGCCAGGATGAAGGGGAAGCTGAACCCGAACAGCAGCGCCGTGCCGACGTTGGTCACACCGACGCTGGACAGCAGCAGGTCCGTCGTGGGTCCCTTGGCCTTCTGCTCCTTCACGGTGGCCGTGACGGTCAGCACCCCGGTCTCGGTGGCGATGAGGGCGAGCAGGAACGACGTCGCCGACCCGGCACCGGCCAGCCTGGTCGCGAAGAACACGGCCAGCCCCGACACGGCCATCTGCACCAGGTTGATGGGCAGCAGGCGCAGCCGTTGGGCCTTCAGGTCGTCCAGCCGCAGCCGGTCACCGATGAGGAAGATGACCGCACCCAGCGCCACCTGGGTCAGCAGGTTCAGCGAGGCGATGTTGCCGTCGTTGATCAGGCTGAGTCCCTCTGGCCCCACCGCCACGCCGAGCGCCAGGAAGACCACGATCTCGGGGACGAACCGCTTGAAGAGGTGCCCGACGACGATCGCGACCAGCCCGAGGGCGGCGATGATGAGCAGGGACAGATCCACGTGGGCCTCGATGGTCGTGGGTGGACTGGAGGTGGTCTCGGGGCCTAGTAGGCCTTCGCGATGTAGGCGACCAGACCCTTCTCCTCGCGCGACTGCGGCAGGCCGCCGTCCTCGGTGACCAGGCAGCGCACGGTGTAGCCGCGCTCGGCCAGGGCGTCCTCGCCGCCCTCCCCGACGTCGGCGTAGGGCATGCGGAAGAAGCCCGGGCCGTCGATGTCGGCCACGGCCGTCACGTCGGTCGTCTGGGCCTGCCGGCGCGTGCGCGAGTCCGCCAGCAGATCCGCCTGGATCTCGACCAGCATGTCGATGACGCGGTCGGTGATCCCGTCCAGCGCGACGGTCTCCTTCGTCCCCGTGTCACGGCGGGCGAGGGTGACCACGCCGGCGGCCAGGTCGCGGGGACCCAGCTCCAGCCGCAGCGGAACACCCTTCAGCTCCCACTCCACGGCGCGTCGACCGAACGAGGCGTCGGTGCGGTCGTCCAGCTTCGAGCGAACGCCGGCGCGGGCCAGCCGCTTGTCCAGGTCGGCGCAGACGTCGACGACGTCCTCCTTGACCGCCATGACCACGACCTGGCGTGGCGCGAGGACCGGCGGCAGGCGCAGGCCGTCGTCGTCACCGTGGGACATGATCAGCGCACCGATGGTCCGCGTGGACATGCCCCACGAGGTCGTCCAGGCGTGCTGGATCGTGTTCTCGGAGTCCGTGAACGTGATGTCGAAGCCTTTGGCGAAGTTCTGGCCCAGGTTGTGGCTGGTCGCCATCTGCAGGGCCTTGCCGTCACGCATGAGACCTTCGTGGGTGTAGGTCAGGTCGGCGCCGGCGAACGTCTCGCGGCGGGTCTTCAGTCCCGACACGACGTCGATGGCCATGCAGTCGCGGATGGCCTCCAGGTACACGCGGTCGTGGATCGTGAGGGTCTCGGCCTGGGCGTCCTCGAACGTGGCGTGGGCCGTGTGCCCCTCCTGCCACAGGAACTCGGTCGTGCGCAGGAAGATGCGGGGACGCATCTCCCACCGGACGACGTTGGCCCACTGGTTCAGCAGGAGGGGGAGGTCCCGGTAGCCCTGGATCCAGCGCGACATCGCGTCGCCGATCACGGTCTCGGAGGTCGGCCGCACGACCAGCGGCTCGGCCAGCTCCTCACCGCCCGCGTGGGTCACCAGCGCCAGCTCGGGGCTGAAGCCCTCGACGTGCTCGGCCTCCTTCTCGAGGAAGCTGTGCGGGATGAACATGGGGAACATGACGTTGTCGTGCCCGGTCGCCTTGATGCGACGGTCGACCTCGTCCTGGATGCGCTCCCACAGCGCATAGCCCCACGGCTTCATGACCATGGTCCCGCGCACGGCACCGTTCTCGGCCATGTCGGCCTTGGCCACGACGTCCTGGTACCACCGGGGGAAGTCGTCGGTCTGGGGTGTGAGCACTCGCTTGGCAGCCATGGCGGCCGAGTGTACGGGGCCGGTGCACCACGACCCACCGGGCCGTGGCCGGGCCACCTCAGACGTCGGTGAAGTGCTCGACGTGTGGCGGCCCCTGGAAGTGGGGGCCGATCAGCTCGCGCCACTCGCCGAAGGCGTGGCTGGCGCGGAACGCCTCATGGGCGTCGATGGACTCCCACTCGACCAGCAGCACGAACCGCGTCGGCGTCTCGACGCCCTGGGTCATCCGGACGGCCCCGATCCCCTCCGCGGCGGAGATCACCGCGCGCGCCTGTGCGTAGGCGGCGCGGAAGGCCTCCTCCGCGCCGGGGGTGACATCGATGAGTGCGACCTCGAGGACCATGGCGTGCAGCGTATCCCGGCCTGTCCGGTCAGGTCGTGGACGTCTCCAGCAGCACGTCCAGCGCGATCGCCCCGCCCACGAGGGCCAGCCCGATCAGCGCCACGCCGGTTCCGACGACCGCCAGCTGCCGGCTGATGCCACGGGTCCGCCCCAGGTACAGCCCCACCACGCCGGCGAGCAGCCCGATGATCGCCGCGGGTGGCACACCCACCGCCATGACCCCGTCGGGTGGGCGCACGACGCCGAGGATGGTGCCGCCACCCAGCGCCAGCGCCAGCACCCCCAGGGCGCCCGCCAGGATCTCCTTGCCGTTGACATCCTGGGCCATCGGTGGGGTGCCGTCCTTCGTGCTGGTCCGTGGGCCCGTCCGTTCGGACGGGACTACCGGGGATCATAGGAGAGCCCCGCACGGGAGTGGTTCATGGCAGGCTGTGCCGGTGGCCGCCAACCCCTACCCGAACCCCGACCCCAGGGGATCCATGGATCCCCACCCCGATCGGGGCGCCACCCCCCCCACCCGTCTGGCCTTCGTGGCCTCGGGCAGCTCGTCATCGCAGGCGGCGCTGAAGGACCTGGTGGACCGCTACGGCAACGCCGCCGTCGATGACGCCGAGGTCATCGTCGCCCTGGGCGGTGACGGCTTCATGCTGGAGACGATGCACCGCTACATCGGGCTGGACACACCGTTGTTCGGGATGCACCGCGGCACGATCGGGTTCCTGATGAACCGCTACGACCCGGAGGGGCTGCCGGCGCGCTTGGCCGAGGTGCAGCGTCAGGAGCTGCGTCCGCTGCGGATGGTCGCCAACTGCGAGGGCGGGGCCAGGCTCGAGGCCGTCGCGTTCAACGAGGTCTCGATGCTGCGCCAGGAGCGGCAGGCGGCCAAGCTGCGGCTGATCATCAACGGCCGCGAGCGGATGGACCTGCTGATCTGCGACGGGATCATCCTGTCCACGGCGGCCGGCTCGACCGCCTACAACCTGTCGGCGCACGGCCCGATCATCCCCATCGGGTCACCGATGTTCGCCCTGACGCCCATCAGCCCGTTCCGGCCGCGACGCTGGCGTGGTGCGCTGCTGCCCTCCACGGCCCACATCCGAGTGGAGGTCATCGAGCGGTGGAAGCGTCCGGTCAGCGCGGTCGCCGACCACAACGAGGCGCGCAACGTCATCGACGTCGAGATCAGCGAGGCCGTTGACCAGTCGGTCACGATGCTGTTCGACGCCGACCACAACCTGGAGGAGCGGATCCTGGCCGAGCAGTTCAGCTTCGGTTAGCCACGCCCGGCCGGCAGGTCCGCGGCCGCAAGCCGCTCGCGCAGGCGCTGCAGCGAGTGCATGACCGTGACGTGCGGCTGCCCGGGCTGCGCGACGTCCACGCCCGGCCCGCCGATGACGACACGGTGCGCGGCCAATGATTCCAGCTCATGGGCGTCCGGCGGCACCTGGGTGCTGAGACACACCAGGTCGGCGTCGGTCAGCCGGGCCACGTCGGCGACGGCGCTCCCGGGCACCTCGGTGCCCAGGCGGTGGACGCGCCAGCCCACCGACGCCACGAAGTCGACCAGCATCGTCAGGCCCAGGTCGTGTCGCTCACCCGGGAGGGTCGCCACGACCGCGGTGCCCGGCTGGGCGACCGGCGCGACGACCAACCGGGGTGCCGCGTGGGTCATCAGCATCCGGACGGCCTCGATCGCCCGCCGCTGCACCCCCAGGCCCACCACACCCCGGTCGTGCTCCACCCCCAGCCGGCGGACGACGAGGGTCAGCAGCCGCAGGTGGACCTCGCCCACGGTCGCGCCGTCGTCCAGCAGCCGGTCAACGATCCTCATGGCGCCGGCGAGGTCCCCCTCCAGAAGGTCGAAGTGCAGCCGCTGCCGCGCCTGTGCCCAGGCCCTGCGGTCCGGCCCCGGTGCAGAGGTGGCGGCCGGCGCCAGACGCCGGCGGCCCAGGTACTCCTCAAGGTCGTCGTGCCGGACCCGTACGACGCTGCCGAGCTTGTAGCCCGGCAGCTCCCCACGACGCACCCACCGGCCCATGGTGTCGGGGTGGACCCCCAGCCGCTCGGCAGCCTCGGCCAGGGTCAGCAGAGGCACCTGCGGCTGCTCGGGGGTGGAGGGCATCACCTGTGTTGTAGCCCACGTGCCGGTGGTCGGAACCATGCCGTCTGCCCGCGGACGTCCCTGACCCACCCGTCGTCGACCTGTGCCGGGGACTCCGCCCCGCCCAGCAGGAGGAAGCCGTCGGCAGCGAGCTGCTGCCGTGCACGCCGCAGGACCGCCTGCTTGGTCGGGACGTCGAAGTAGATCAGGACGTTGCGCAGCAGCATCAGGTCGACGGGCGGCATGGCGGGCCAGTCCTGGGTCAGGTTCATGCTGCGGAAGGTCACGGCCGACCGGAGCGCAGCCGACATCTGCCAGCCGTCCCCTGACGGTGCCATGTGACGCTCCAGCAGGGACGTGGGCAGCCCACGACGCACCTCGTGGGCGGCGTAGGAGCCCGAGCGCCCCTTCGCCAGCACCTCCTCGGACAGGTCGGTCGCGACGATCCTGACGTCCCACCCGTGCAGCTGCGGGAACGCCGTGTGCAGCAGCATCGCCAGGCTGTAGGGCTCCTGCCCCGTCGAGCAGGCGGCGGACCACAGGGTCAGCGTCCGCGTCCCGGCACGACGTGCGATCAGGTCGGGCAGGACGTCCTCGGCCAGGGACCGCCACGGATGGACATCACGGAAGAACGACGTCTCGTTGATCGTCAGTGCCTGCACGACGATGGCCCGCAGTGGCGAGGAGGGGGTCTGCCGCAGATGGGCGATCAGGTCGGCCACCGACGCCATCCGGTGCCGTCGTACGACCGGCTCCAGCCTGGTGTGGACCAGGTAGGCCTTGCTGTCGTCCAGGACGATGCCCGAGCCGGAGCGCACCAGCCGTTGCACGTAGTCCATGTCGACCGCCGAGAGCGTGCGGGCGGTCAGCAGCGCCGTCACGGTGTCGACACCCTGCACGCGGCCAGCCGACCCGCACCCAGCACGCGTCCGGTCCGGGCCGCGATCCCATCGGCGACGTCGTCCAGGCCCACGACCTCGTCGGCCAGACCCTGCCGCACCACCGCACCGGGCATGCCCCACACGACGCTGGATGCCCGGTCCTGCGCCAGGACCTCTCCCCCCGCGTCGCGCACCGCCCTGGCACCGAGCGCGCCGTCCGTGCCCAGCCCGGTCATGACCAGCGCCAGCACGCCGCTGCCGATGCTGGCCGCCGCGGTCCGCAGCATCACGTCCACCGCGGGGCGGCAGGCGTGCTCGGGCGGCCCGTCCTCCAGCAGCAGCACCGGTCCGGCACCGCTGTGACCGACCGCCAGATGACGGCCGCCGGGGGCCAGCCACACCTCCCCGGGAACGGGCACGGTGCCGTGCGTGGCCTCGGCCACCCGCAGCTCGCACAGGCCGTCCAGCCGCTCGGCGAGCATGCGGGTGAAGACCGGCGGCATGTGCTGCACGATCACCAGCGGTGCCGCCAGGTCCGCGGGGAGGGCCGGCAGGACCACGTTGAGGGCGTTGGGGCCCCCCGTGCTGATGCCGATGCAGACCAGCGACGGGGCGGGACCGGTGTGGTGTCGACGCACCCGGGACCGACGACCCCTGGCAGGGACGTCGCGGGTCCCGAGGGCCCGGACACGCGGGACCAGCTCCTGCTCGATGCGCTCGACGGCGGCGTGCAGGTCGGCCACGCCGCTGGGCTTCTCG
>JBFKGB010000126.1:0-8962 GCA_041633535.1 Euzebya sp.
ACCGGCCCGGTCCTGCGCTCGGCCGGTGTGGCCCACGACCTGCGCAAGTCCGCCCCCTACTGCGGCATCGAACAGTACGACTTCGAGGTCCAGACCACCGACACCGCCGACGCCTACGGCCGGTTCCTCATCCGGGTCCGTGAGATGCGCGAGTCGATCAAGATCGTCCAGCAGGCGCTGAAGTCCCTGCCCGGCGGCCCGGTCATGGTGGCGGACAAGAAGATCGCCTGGCCCGCGCAGCTGGCCCTCGGTCCGGACGGACAGGGCAACGCCAAGGAGTACATCGGCAAGATCATGGGCCAGTCCATGGAGGCCCTGATCCACCACTTCAAGCTGGTGACGGAAGGCTTCGAGGTCCCGGCGGGCACCGCCTACCAGGCGGTCGAGAGCCCACGCGGCGAGCTCGGGTACCACGTGACCTCCTCCGGGACGAACAAGCCCTACCGCCTGAGGGTGCGTGAGCCCTCCTTCATCCACATCGGGACGATCCCTGCCGCCACCCGTGGGCTGCAGATCGCCGACGTCATCGCCGCAGTCGCCAGCCTCGACCCCGTCATGGGCGGCGTCGACCGCTGACCCGCCCCCACGGGCCACGCTGACCAGCCCCCCGCGGGGGCATCACCATCCAGGAGTTCCCCCAAGTGTTCTCACCCGAGAATCGCGCCAAGGCCGAAGGCCTCGTCGACCGCTACCCCGTCAAGCGCAGCGCCCTGCTGCCGCTGCTGCACCTCGTGCAGTACCAGGACGGCTACGTGTCGGCCGACGGTGTCGCCGAGTGCGCCGAGCTGCTGGACCTGACCAAGGCCGAGGTGGCCGCGGTCTCGACCTTCTACACCATGTACAAGCGCGAGCCGATGGGTCGCCACCTCGTCAGCGTCTGCACCAACTTCTCGTGCGCCGTCCGCGGCGGCAAGGAGGTGTACCAGCGGCTCAGCGACCACCTGGGTGTCGGGCACGACGAGACGACCGAGGACGGCGCGATCACCCTGGAGCACGCCGAGTGCCTGGGCAACTGCGAGGGCGCCCCGCTGGTCAACGTGGACTACCTGGCCTATGAGATGGTCGGCCCCGACGCGGCCGTCGAGCTGGTCGAGGCCCTGCGCAGGGGCGAGCAGCCCGAGCCGACCCGCGGCATGCTGCCGCCGGGTGTCCGCGAGGCGTCGCACCGCCTGGCCGGCATCGGGCCCATCGACCCCGAGGGTCCCGGTCAGCGCCTGGGGCTGGCCACCAAGGAGCACGGCGCGGTCCCCGTCGCCGACGCCGGCCCCGGCATCGCGACCGGTGTCATCGCCTTCGGGGCCCCCTCTGCGCCGGTCGCTGACAGCCAGCCCGCCGACGAGGAGGACCTGGACGAGGCACAGGCGGACAGCCCCGCCGGCGACGCCGACGCCGTCCGGGACGCCGCCGCCGCCGAGGGTGTCGACGCCGACGAGATCGCCGAGGAGGCCGCGCCCAGCGCCGCCGACCCCGCGGTCGAGGGTGCTGCAACAGAAGGAGACAGCTGATGCCGCAGGTCAAGGTCCTCTCGAAGCGCTACGACGAGCCGGACGCCCATACCCTTGAGGGCTACACCCGGCTCGACGGCTGGAGGGCGCTGAAGCGCGTCCTGGGGCAGGACCCCGCCGCGCTGCGTGACGTCGTGAAGGACTCGGGTCTCCGCGGACGCGGCGGCGCGGGCTTCCCGACCGGCCTCAAGTGGAGCTTCGTGCCCCAGGACACCGGCAAGCCGGTCTACCTGGTCGTCAACGCCGACGAGTCCGAGCCGGGGACCTTCAAGGACCGCGAGCTGATGGAGCGTGACCCGTTCCAGCTGATCGAGGGGATCATCTGCTCCGCCTACGCGCTGAACAGCCCCCGCTCGTTCATCTTCATCCGTGGCGAGTACCTGTTCCCGGGCATCCGCCTGGAGGAGGCGCTGGCCGAGGCCTACGCCGCCGGCTACCTCGGCGAGGACATCCAGGGGTCGGGGTTCAGCCACCACATCACCCTGCACTACGGGTCGGGTGCCTACATCTGCGGCGAGGAGACCGCGCTGCTGGAGGCGCTGGAGGGTCGCCGTGGGCAGCCGCGGCTGCGTCCGCCGTTCCCCGCGGTCGCCGGGCTGTACGCCAGCCCCACCGTCATCAACAACGTCGAGTCGATCGCGGCCGCCGGCCAGATCATGGAGCACGGCGCCAACTGGTGGAAGCAGTGGGGACCCGAGCGGTCGCCCGGCACCAAGCTGTTCTGCGTGTCCGGTGAGGTCGCCCGGCCCGGCAACTACGAGTTCCCGATGGGCACGCCGGCGCGCGAGATCATCGAGGAGGCCTGCGGCGGCATGCTGCCCGGCCGCAACCTGAAGTTCTGGGCCCCGGGTGGGTCCTCGACGCCGCTGCTGACCGCCGAGCACTACGACGTGCCGATGGACTTCGACTCCATCGCGCAGGCCGGCTCGCTCATGGGCACCGGCGCGATGATGATGTACTCCGACAAGACCTCCGTGATCGAGGCGACCCTCAACTGGATCCGCTTCTACGAGCACGAGTCGTGCGGGAAGTGCACGCCCTGCCGTGAGGGCAACTTCTGGGTCGGCCAGATCCTCGAGCGCATGCTCGGGGGCCGTGGACGTCCTGAGGACATCGACACGCTGGACGAGCTGGCCGACAACATCTTCGGCCGCTCCTTCTGTGCGCTCGCCGACGGTGCCACGTCGTCGGTGAAGAGCTCGATCAAGTACTTCCGCGAGGAGTACGAGTACCTGATCGCCAACGGCCGTCTGCCGGAGCACATCGAGGCCCACGCCGGCCCGATCGCCGACAACGCCCAGAGCGACCGCCCGAGGATGATGGTGGGAACCGGTCATGTCTGATGTCGCACCCGAGAAGCCGAAGCTGATCCCGATCACGATCGACGGGCAGCAGATCGAGGTCGAGCCCGGGACGCTGGTGATCCGTGCCGCCGAGCAGATCGGCGTCACGATCCCGCGGTTCTGCGACCACCCGCTGCTGGACCCGGTCGCCGCCTGCCGGCAGTGCCTGGTCGACGTCGACGGGGCCCGCAAGCCCACGCCTGCCTGCTCCGAGCAGGTCCGTCCCGACATGGTCATCCGCACGCAGGAGACCAGCGAGCTGGCACGCCAGTACCAGCGCTCCCAGATGGAGCTGCTGCTGGTCAACCACCCGCTGGACTGCCCGCAGTGCGACAAGGGCGGCGAGTGCCCGCTGCAGGACCAGGCCATGGAGGTCGGCCCGGGCGAGTCGCGCATGTACGAGAAGAAGCGCGTTTTCACCAAGGCCCTGCCGATCAACGCACAGATCAGCCTGGACCGCGAGCGGTGCGTCCTGTGCGCCCGCTGCACGCGCTTCTCCAAGCAGATCTCCGGTGACCCGTTCATCGAGCTGTTCGAGCGCGGGGCTTTGGAGCAGGTCTCGATCTACGGCGACCAGCCCTACGAGTCCTACTTCGCCGGCAACGTCGTGCAGATCTGCCCGGTCGGGGCCCTGACGTCCAACAGCTACCGCTTCGGCGCACGCCCGTTCGACATCAAGCGCATCCCGGGCATCGCGTTCCAGGACGCCTCGGGCGCCAACGTCCGACACGACGTGCGCAAGGGCGTCATCCAGCGGACCCTCGCGCGCACCAACCTGGCCGTCAACGACGCCTGGCTGGACGACAAGAACCGCTACGGCTACGAGTTCATCGCCAGCCCCGACCGGCTGACCACCCCGCTGCTGCGGGGTGACACCGGCTCGCTGCAGCCGGCATCGTGGGTCCGGGCGGTCGACGCCGCAGCCGAGGTGCTGAAGGACGTGAAGCCCGAGGAGGTGGCGATCCTCACCGGTGGCCGCCTGACCGACGAGGACGCCTACGCCGTCAGCCGCTTCGCGCGCGACGTCGTCGGCACCGACAACGTCGACTTCCGCACCAGCCCCCACCCCGACGACCTGACGGTCCTGCCGACGATCGCCGGTGACACCACCGTCACCAACACGCTGGTCGAGCAGGCCCCGGTCGTCGTGATCGCCGGTCTGGAGCCCCACGAGGAGCTGCCGCTGCTGTTCCTGCGGCTGCGCAAGGCATGGCGCCAGAACCAGCAGAAGATCGTCGTCGTCGGCCCGGTCCTGGGTCGTCTCGAGGAGATCGCCTGGCAGTGGATCCCCACCGAGGTGGGCGGCGAGGCCGCCGCGCTGCAGGCCCTGGCGACCGGTGACCACGAGCTGCTGGCACCGATCACCGACGTCCTCGGCGCCGACACCGTCGTGCTGGCCGGCGAGCGCCTGAGCGGCAGCCCGGACGCGCTGCCCGCGGCGCATGCCCTGGCCGACGCCGTCGGGGGTGCCTTCGCATGGGTGCCGCGCCGTCCCGGATCCCGCGGGGCGGTCGAGGCCGGCCTGCTGCCGGGCTCGCTGCCGGGCGGTCGCCCGCTGGCCACCCCCGGCCCCGTCGCCGACGTGTGGAACCGGGTGCCCTCGGCCCCTGGGAAGGACGCCGCGTCCGTCTTCGCCGACGCGATCGACGGCACCATCAAGGTCATCTGGCTCATCGGCGTGGACCCGGTCGCGGACTTCGTCGACGCCGACCTGGCCCGTCGGGCGCTCGAGTCCGTCCAGACGGTCATCGCCAGCGACCTGATGCCCACCGAGTCCGTGCGTCGGGCCGACATCGTCTTCCCGGCCGCTGCGCCCACCGAGCGCGTCGGCTCGTTCACCAGCTGGGAGGGGCGCCGTCAGGCCTGGCCGCAGGCCACCGGCGCCGCCGGCCACGTGCTGCCCGACTGGGACATCGTCCGCCAGGTGGCACGCGGCATGGGGACCGACCTTGGCTGGGAGACCGCCAACGACGTCCGTCGCGAGGCGGCACCGCTGATGGCCGTCACCGACGAGCGGGGCCCCTCGGTCGCCGAGGGCACCGTCTGGTCGAGCCAGGCCCCCTCGCCCGACCGTCCCCTGGCCGTCGCGCCCGTCCCCTTCCTGCTGCAGGAGGCGACGATGCTGGCGGATGCCAAGGAGCTGCTGGCCAGCGCACCGCCGGCCAGCGTCTGGGTCAACCCCGCTGACGCCGACGGGCTGACCGACGGCCACCTCGTCACCGTGACCGGTCCCGACGGCAGCGTCGAGCTGACCCTCGCCGTCACGCCGTCTGTCGCACAGGGCGCCGTCGTGGTACCAACCACGGCGCTGCGTGAGCTGGGCGCCGGCATGACCCACGTCGGTCTGGCCCCGGCCAGCAGCCCGAGCACCCCCGACACCGCGAGCGCAGGAGACGCCTGATGCTTCCCGTCCAAGCCATCAACGACGGTTGGGACTTCCTGATCGTCCTGGTCGTCGTCGTCCTGGCGTTCGGCCTGTGGCTGATCTCCACCGCCCTGCTGATCTGGGGTGAGCGTCGGCTCGTGTCGAAGATGCAGTCGCGCATCGGTCCGAACCGGCTGGGCCCCTTCGGGATCCTGCAGACGCTGGCCGACGGCGCGAAGTTCTTCTTCAAGGAGGACATCACCCCGAAGGCGGCCGACAAGGTCGTGTACTTCGCGGCCCCGCTGGTCAGCGCCATCGTGGCGATGATGACCTTCGCGGTCATCCCCTTCGGCGGCGAGTTCGCCATCAACGGCCGCACCATCAACCTGCAGGTCTGGGACCCCCAGATCGGCATCCTGTGGACGCTCGCGATGGGCTCCATCGGGGTGTACGGCATCGTGCTCGCCGGCTGGTCCTCGGGCTCGAAGTACCCCCTGCTGGGTGGCGTGCGCTCGTCGGCGCAGATGATCAGCTACGAGCTGGCCATGGGCCTTGGGGCGGCGGCGGTGTTCATCTACACCGGGTCCCTGCGGTCCTCCGACATCGTCGCGGCGCAGTCCGGCAGCCTGATCTCCGACACGATCCCGGTGCTGAGCCTGATCCCGGCCTGGCACCTGGTGCCGATGTTCCCCGCCTTCCTGCTGTTCTTCATCTCGGCCATCGCCGAGACCCAGCGGCCGCCCTTCGACCTCCCCGAGGCCGAGGGCGAGCTGGTCGCCGGCTTCCACACCGAGTACTCCGGCGCGAAGTTCGCGATGTTCTTCCTCGCCGAGTTCATGAACGTCATCACGATGAGCGCGCTCGTCGTGACCATGTTCCTGGGCGGACCGTCGGGCCCCGCCCCCTCGGGCGACTCCGGTCTGGCCACGCTGGCCCAGGCCGTCCTGCCGATCGGGTACTTCCTCGGCAAGGTCCTGATCTTCATCTTCATCTTCATCTGGCTGCGGGCCACGCTGCCCCGCATGCGCTACGACCGTCTGATGGATTTGGGCTGGAAGGTCATGCTGCCGCTGGGCATCGTGTGGGTCTTCCTGACCGGCTTCGCCGTCGTGGTCCGGTCGTGGGCACGCAGCACCGGTGACCCGACGCCGACGCTCATCACCTGGGCGTTCGTCCTCATCGGCGTCTTCGCGCTGCTGTACCTGGTTTCGCCCCTCTTCGCGGCCTCCGATGCCGAGGACCCCGACGCGGTCGGTGACGACCGCGGCGACGGTGGCGGCGGGTCCCGGCGACCCGTCACCCCGACCGGGCCGCAGGACGGCGCCGACGCCGACGAGCCGGTCGACAGCAGCGACAACGAACCCCGACCCGCGGGAGTGTCCTAGATGTTCAACGCCCTCAGCAAGGGCTTCGGTCTGACCTTCAAGACGATGTTCAGGCCGGCAGTCACCACCCAGTACCCCGAGGTCAAGCGGCCGACCCAGCCGCGCTTCCACGGTCGTCACGTGCTGAACCGGCACGCCGACGGCCTGGAGAAGTGTGTCGGCTGTGAGCTGTGCGCCTGGGCATGCCCGGCCGACGCCATCTTCGTGCAGGGTGCCGACAACACCCCCGACGCCCGGTTCTCGCCCGGCGAGCGGTTCGGCGTGGACTACCAGATCAACTACCTGCGCTGCATCTTCTGCGGACTGTGCATCGAGGCGTGCCCCACCCGGGCGCTCACGATGTCCAACGAGTACGAGATCGCGGGTGACAACCGCGAGGCCATGATCTTCACCAAGGACCAGCTGCTCGCACCGCTGCCCGAGGGGGCGCAGCCGACGCCGCACACCGACGCCGACGTGGCCGCCCGCGGGATCGAGTACTACGAGAACAACTTCGCCGGGCAGCTGCCCCTGGTCAGCAAGGCCCAGGGCTACGCCTCGGACCCGCGCCGCAAGAAGGGCGTCGACGGTCACCTGGTGGCCGCCCAGACCCCGGCCGGTCCGGCGACCAAGCCGACGGACGCCGTCGACGACGAGGGTGAGGTCATCGCATGACGGCAGCCACGATGCTGCTCGCCCAGGCGGCCGAGCAGTCGACGTCGGGCGCCGCGGAGTTCTGGGTCTTCTGGCTGCTGGCCCCGCTGTCCCTCGCGGCAGCGGTGTCGGTCGTCCTGCTGAAGAACCCCGTGCACGCCTCGCTCATGCTGGTCGTGAACTTCTTCACGTTCGCGGTGTTCTACGCGATCCTGCAGGGGCAGTTCCTGGCCACGATCCAGGTGATCGTCTACGCCGGCGCGATCATGATCCTGTTCCTGTTCGTGCTGATGCTCCTGGGCGTCGACCGGGCGGGTGAGCAGGGCCCCGGCAAGGTCAAGGGGCAGAAGGTGGCCGCGATCCTCATGGGATCGGCGTTGTTCATCGCCCTGACCGCCACGGTCGCCGGCCCGTTCATGGGCACCGACTCGGCCTGCAACAGCTCCCCGGCGGTCCAGGAGTCCATCGCCGCGCAGGGCGGCGAGGCCCGTCCCTGCATCGGCCTGGAGCAGCTCAACGCCGATGAGAACGGCGGCAACGTCGCCCAGATCGGCCGGCTGCTGTTCATCGACTACGTCTGGCCCTTCGAGGTCACCAGCGTCCTGCTGGTCATCGCCGCCATCGGGGCCATGGTCCTGGGCAAGCGCAACGACCGTCTGAGCGAGCTGGTCGACGTCGGCACCGCCGACGCCCCCGGCGTCCCCCACCTGGTCGAGGGCACCACCCCGGCCGGCGAGCTGGCGGACGACACCGACGACACCACCGACGAGACGGGCGACCTCGCCCGGGAAGGACAGTCATGAGCCCCGAAGCCGGGATCCCGGCCGGGTACTACCTCCTGCTGGCCGCCGCGCTGTTCTCCATCGGCGTGGTCGGTGTGCTGGTGCGCCGGAACATGATCGTGATCTTCATGTGCATCGAGCTCATGCTGAACGCGGTGAACCTGACCCTGGTGGCCTTCAGCCGCATCAACGGAAACCTCGAGGGGCAGGTGCTCAGCTTCTTCGTGATGGTCGTGGCCGCCGCCGAGGTGACCGTGGGCCTTGCGCTGATCGTCAACCTGTTCCGACTCCGCGCGTCCATCGACGCCGACGACGCTGATCGGTTGCGACTGTGAACCCCCTCTCCACGCTGATCCTCGCCGCCGAATCCGGCGGCGCCTTGCCGTTCGAGCACGTCCTCACGCCCGAGGCGGGCTCGGTCGTCGACCTGGCCTGGCTGATCCCGGTGGTGCCGGCCGTCATGGCCGCGGTGCTGATGATCTTCGGCAAGCGCATCGGCCGGGCGTCCTCGGCCCTCGCCATCGGCGCCATCGGCTTCTCGCTGACGATGGCCGTCCTGATCTTCGCCTTCCTGCAGGGCCAGCCGCACGACGGCCGGACCTTCGTGGTCGAGGTCCTGCCGTGGCTGGACATCGCCGGCTTCACCGTCGACTGGTCGATGCTGGTCGACCCCCTGTCCTCGGTGATGCTGCTGCTGGTCACCGGCGTCGGTCTGCTGGTCCACGTCTACTCGCTGGGCTACATGGACCACGACCCGCGCTACTCGCGGTTCTTCGCCTACCTGAACCTGTTCGCGGCCTCGATGCTGGTCCTGGTCCTGGGCTCGAGCTTCCTCGTGCTGTTCGTGGGCTGGGAGCTGGTGGGGCTGTCGTCCTACCTGCTGATCGGCTTCTGGTTCGAGAAGAAGGCCTACGCGGCGGCGGCGAAGAAGGCGTTCGTCACCAACCGC
>JBFKGB010000127.1:0-8960 GCA_041633535.1 Euzebya sp.
GCCCGTGGTCCTGGAGGGCTACCAGCCCCCCGGCGACCCGCGGCTGCGCAAGCTGGTCGTCACGCCGGACCCCGGCGTCATCGAGGTCAACGTCCAGCCCGCCCGTGACTGGGAGGAGCTGAAGACCATCGTCGACGGCGTCTACACCGACGCCCACCACGCCCGGCTGGGCACCGAGAAGTTCGACCTGGACGGCAGCCACACCGGGTCGGGCGGCGGCAACCACGTCACCCTGGGCGGTGCGACGCCCGCCGACTCGCCGCTGCTGCGTCGTCCCGACCTGCTGCGCAGCCTGGTCACCTACTGGCAGCACCACCCCTCGCTGTCCTACCTGTTCAGCGGCAAGTTCGTGGGTCCGACCTCGCAGGCCCCCCGCGTCGACGAGGGCCGTGAGGAGACGCTGTACGAGCTCGAGACCGCGTTCGCCGAGCTGGACCGCGTCACCCGACAGCACGACGGGCAGCCGCCCGCCTGGATGGTCGACCGGACCCTCCGCCACCTGCTGACCGACCTGACCGGCAACACCCACCGGTCGGAGTTCTGCATCGACAAGCTGTACAGCCCCGACTCCGAGCACGGCCGTCTGGGGCTGCTCGAGATGCGCGCCTTCGAGATGCCCCCGCACCAGGAGATGGCGATGGTGCAGTCGCTGCTGGTCCGCTCGCTGGTCAGCCGCTTCTGGAAGGCCCCCTACGCCGGGCCGATGGTCCGCTGGGGCGGGCTGCTGCACGACCGGTTCCTGCTGCCCTGGTTCGCCCAGGCCGACGCCGCCGAGGTCGCCCGCGACCTGCGGGGCCACGGCTACGACTTCGACGCCGCCTGGCTGGACCCGTTCCTGGAGTTCCGGTTCCCCCGCATGGGCACCGCGGTGGTCGAGGGCGGGACCGGCGGCGTCGAGATCGAGCTGCGCAAGGCCGTCGAGCCGTGGAACGTGCTGGGTGAGGAGTCCTCGGGCACGGGCACGTCCCGCTACGTCGACTCCTCCGTCGAGCGCATGCAGGTCAAGGTGTCGGGGCTGACCCCCGGCCGTCACATCGTCACCTGCAACGGCGTCCCGGTGCCGCTGACCCCGACGTCGGAGCAGGGCACCTCCGTCGGTGCCGTCCGCTTCAAGGCGTGGCAGCCACCGTCGGGCCTGCACCCCACGATCGGCATCCAGTCGCCCCTCACCTTCGACCTGGTCGACCGCTGGAGCGAACGGTCGCTGGGCGGCTGCCGCTACCACGTCGTCCACCAGGGCGGACGTGGCTACGACACCTTCCCCGTCAACGCCTTCGAGGCCGACTCGCGTCGGGTGAACCGCTTCGAGACGCTTGGCCACACCCCCGGGCGGATCGACATCAGCGCGCTGGACCGGATGCGTGCCGCCGAGGGCGGTGAGTATCCTCGGACCCTTGACCTCCGCCGACCCCGCCCGTAACCGCAGCAGCCGATGACGACAGCAGCAGGGCGGGCCGCACCGGCGGGCTACGCACCCGGGCCGGGCGGCTACGACGAGATGGTCGCCCCCGACGGGTCGATCCGCCCTGCCTGGCACCCCCTGGGCCAGACCCTGGCGGGCATGGACCTGCGCGACATGCGGCGGTACCGGGCCGAGGCGTCGCGGCTGCTGGCCGACGACGGCGTGACCTATCACACGCCCGGGACCGGCGAGCGGCGCAACTGGCAGCTGGACCCGCTGCCGATGATGATCAGCGCCGAGGACTGGGCGGTCATCGAGTCGGGGGTCGTGCAGCGGGCCGAGCTGCTGAACCTGGTCCTGTCCGACCTGTACGGCCCGCAGCGGCTGCTGCGCGACGGGCTGCTGCCCCCACGGCTGGTGCTGGGCCACCCGGGGTTCCTGCGCGAGCTGCACGGCCAGCGGGTCCGGGGCGACCACCAGCTGTTCACCTACGCCGTGGACCTGGTCCGCGACGTCACCGGCACCCCGGTGGTGCTGAGCGACCGGACCCAGGCCCCCAGCGGTGCCGCCTATGCGCTGCAGAACCGCGTGGTCACCTCGCGCATCTTCGCCCAGCTGCACCGGGCCAGCCACGTGCAGCGGCTGGCGCCCTACTTCCGCGCCCTGCGCAAGGGGCTGCAGGAGGTCGCACCCGAGGGGGCGACGCTGCCCCGCACCGTGCTGCTGACCCCCGGGTCGCGCAACGAGACCGCGTTCGAGCACGCCTTCCTGGCGGCCCGCCTGGGCGTGTCGATGGTCGAGGGGACCGACCTGACCGTCGAGGACGGCCGCGTGTGGCTGCGGTCCCTGGGCCACCTGGAGCCCGTCGACGTGATCCTGCGACGGCTGGACCAGGAGTGGTGTGACCCGCTGGAGCTGCGTGCGGGCTCCCTGATCGGCGTGCCCGGCCTGGTCCAGGCCGTCCGCACCCGCACCGTGTCGGTCGTCAACACGCTGGGCAGCGGGGTGCTGGAGAACCCGGCGCTGCAGGCCTTCCTGCCCCGCATCGCCCAGCAGCTGCTGGGCCAGCCCCTGCGCCTGCCCGGCGTCCGGACCCTGTGGTGTGGGCAGACCGAGCCCCGCCGGGAGGTCATGGCCGACCTGTCGCGCTGGGTGCTCAAGCCGATCGCGCGGGTCGCCGGACGTGGCAACTCCATCCTGTGCGAGCAGCTGGACGAGCCGCAGCTGCGACGGCTGCGGGCGCAGGTCCTTGCCGACCCGTCGGGCTGGGTCGCCCAGGAGCCGTTGCGTCCCGCCTCGGCCCCCACCCTCACCGTCGACGGGGTCCAGCCACGTCGCACGGTGCTGCGCGCGTTCGCGGTCGCCGACGGGCAGGGCTACACCGTCATGCCCGGTGGCCTGACACGGGTCGCCGACGACGAGACCATCATGATCGCCAACCACCGTGGCGCGGTGTCGAAGGACACCTGGGTCCTGGCCGGCCGACCCGAACGGCTGACCGGGTTCTGGATGGACCCGCTGGTCCCCTCGGTCGAGGCGCGCGAGTCCGGCATGCCCGCCCGCGCGGCCGAGAACCTGTTCTGGCTGGGCCGCTACGCCGAGCGGGCCGAGGGGGTCGTCCGGCTGCTGCGCGAGATCGACGACCGGCGCACCGAGTTCTCCGACACCCCACCCCCGGGGCAGACCACGACGTCGACGGACCGCGCCACCATCGGCGCCGCCTGCATCCGGGCGCTGCTGCAGGCCGTCACCCAGGTCACCACCACCTACCCGGGGTTCACCGGGCCGGGCAGCGAGGCCCGGCTGGCCGACCCCGAGCAGGAGCTGGACATGATCGCCGGCAACGACCGGCGGCCGGGCACGCTGGCCCACGCGATCCGTCAGCTGCTGGACTGCGTGGACTCCGTCCGCGACCAGCTGTCCGGCGACACCTGGCTGGTCGTCACCGACCTGCAGCGCCGGGTCATGGCGACCGAGCAGAACGGCGGCTCGGCCCCCCGACGGCGCAGCGACGACCGGGTCGGCTCGGCGCTCAGCGACTCCGCACGGATCCTGCACGGCCTGCTGGCCATCCAGGGCCTGGCGGCCGAGAACATGGTCCGCGACGCCGGCTGGCACTTCATGGACGCCGGCCGACGGCTGGAGCGCTCGCTGCAGATCGTCGCGCTGCTGCGTGCCACCACCACCCACGTGCGCGACACCCCGGCGGACAGCCTGGTGCTCGAGTCGGTCCTGCGGGTCGACGAGTCGATCATCACCTACCGACGGCGCTACCGGTCGCACGCCCAGGTCGACACGGTCCTGGACCTGCTGCTGCTCGACCCCCACAACCCGCGTTCGCTGACCTACCAGCTGGAGCGGCTGGCCGAGGACCTGCGGCAGCTGCCGGGGCATCCCGGCCCCGGCCGGATCGCGCCCACCGAGCGTGCCGTCCTGGAGGCGTCGACCGCGCTGCGGGTCGCCGACACCACGATGCTGGCCGACCGCACCGACGGGGCGCTGCGCCCGGACCTGGACGAGTTCCTGGCCCACCTGTACGGCCTGCTGGTGCGGGCCGGCGACGACCTGGGTGAGCTGTACTTCACCCACCAGCTGCGGCAGCGCCAGATGGCCACCGCGGTCAGCCGACCGGCAGCGCTGGAGCAGCGGCCCGTCGTGCCGCCCGGCCCGGGAGGCCCCCGATGACCTTCCGCGTCACCCACACGACGGCCTACACCTACGAGTCGCAGGTGTCCGCCAGCTTCGGCGAGGCCCACCTGCTGCCCCGCGAGATGCCGGGACAGCGGGTCCACAGCGCCGAGCTGGTCATCGACCCACAGCCCGAGGAGAGCGCCGAGCACACCGACTACTTCGGCAACCGCACCAGCTACTTCGCGCTGCGCAGCCCCCACCGGGCCCTCACGGTCACCGCGACCAGCGTCGTGGAGGTGACCGGTCGCGGCCCCAGCGGACAGCTGCTCGCCGACCAGCCGTGGGAGGCGGTCCGGGACGCCCTGGCCGCCGCCGAGCGCGCCGACGGCACCCCGCCGGACCCCGAGACCCTGGCCGCGACGTCCTACGCGCTGGCCTCGCCGCAGGTCGGGCGGTCGATGGCCGCTGCGGCCTACGCGGTGCCCTCGTTCCGTCCCGGCCGTCCGGTGCTGGAGGCCGTCGAGCACCTCTCGCACCGCATCAACACCGACTTCAGCTTCCGGCCCGGCGCGACCGCCGTCGGCACCCCCGTCGAGCAGGTCCTGTCGCGCCGCGCCGGCGTGTGCCAGGACTTCGCCCACCTGACCATCGCCGCCTGCCGGTCCATGGGCCTGGCCGCCCGCTACGTCAGCGGCTACCTCGAGACCGACCCGCCGCCCGGCCGGCCCAAGCTGCAGGGCGCCGACGTCAGCCACGCCTGGGCCTCGGTGTTCATCCCGCGGGCCGGCTGGGTCGACATCGACCCCACCAACGACCAGCTGGTGTCCGATCGCTACGTCACCGTGGGCTGGGGCCGCGACTACGGCGACGTCGCGCCGCTGAAGGGCGTGATCTTCACCGACGGCGAGACCCGTGGGCTGAAGGTGTCGGTGGACGTGCGGCGGCTGCCCCCGGCCGGGGCGATGGTCCAGCAGCAGACCGCCGCGGCCCCGGCGCAGCCGGGTGCCCCCCGTCAGACCCAGCAGCAGCAACAGCAGCAGCGCATCCAGCCCTCGACCGGCGAGGGCTGGTGAGTGGAGCCGACGTGACCGATGACCCTGCCGACCGTGACCACCTGACCGCCCTGGCCGACCTGGCCCCGCAGCTGTGGGAGGACGTCGTCCTGCAGACCGTCCGGGACACTCACGGCGCCATCGCCGACCGGGCCTTCGGGCTGATCCCCGGAGCCCAGCCCGTCCGGGCCGTCCACGACGGCGTCGCCGGGCTGGTCTACGGGGCGCTGACGGTCGCCACCCGCGGGACACGGCGTGCCGCCGGCCGGATGGCCCGGGCGACCGCGGCGGGGCGCGAGCCGGACCTGCTGGAGCGCAGCGCCACGTGGCGGACCGCGGTGGCCATCCTGAACGGGATCATCGGTGACCTGCTGGAGGAGCAGGGCAACCCGCTGGCCCTGGGCATGACCGTCCGCGACGCCGCGCGCGACGTGCCGCTGGACCCCGACGCGCTGGCCGCCGCCTACCCCGACGCGACCCGACGTGTCGCGGTCATGGTCCACGGCCTGGTCGAGAACGACGAGTCATGGGCGTTCAAGGCCGACACCCGGCTGGTGACCTACCCCGACGTGCTGCGCGTCGCCGGCGTCACACCCGTGACCCTGCGCTACAACTCCGGCCGCCACATCTCCAGCAACGCCGCGGACCTGGACGTGCTGCTGGAGACCCTGGTGCGGGTGTGGCCCCAGCCGGTCGAGGAGCTGGTCCTGATCGGTCACTCCATGGGCGGCCTGGTCATCATGGGCGCCGGGGACCGCGCGCGTGCGGCCGGGCACGTGTGGCCGTCGCTGACCCGGCAGGTCATCACCCTGGGCACCCCGCACGGCGGGGCGCCGCTCGAGAAGATCGCCAACGCCGGCAGCTGGCTGCTGTCCGCGGTGCCCGAGATGGCACCGTTCGGCGCGATCCTGCGGCGACGCAGCGCCGGCATCAAGGACCTGCGGCACGGCTACCTGAACGACGAGGACTGGGAGGGGCTGGACGCCGACGCCCTCCGCTCGGCCCGGGGACGGTCGGCCGGCGGGATCGGTGAGGCCCAGCACCACGTGGTCGGGGCCACCCTCGGGGCGGCGCACGGCCACGCGGCCAGCATCAGCCTGGGTGACCTGCTGGTCCGCTGGGGGTCGGCGTCGGCGGCCGGGCACGAGTGGGCCGAGATCGCCTCGATCACCCACCTGGGCTCCACCGACCACTTCGAGCTGCTGAACCACCCCGACGTCGGCGAGCTGCTGACCCGGATCCTGACCCCCTGACCTCCGCCGACGTCGCAGCCCCTGGTGACGCGATCGGGGCCGAACTCGTCCCTGGACGAGGAACGGCACGATCCGTCGACGCAGGACGATGGTCCAATCCGTGGGGCATGACGACGCCCGGGCCGTGATCGACCCGGGCGTCCGGTCAGGCGGGGCGGCCTAGCGGCGCGCGCCGATCCGCGCCTAGCGGCGCGCTGCCTCCTGGACGGCGGCCAGGACGTCGACCAGGCCGTGGCCCTTGTCGACGGAGGTGGGGGTCGTCGGGTTGGACGGGTCGGCCTCGTAGGCGGCACCGTTCGTGAAGCGCAACGCGGTGTCCTCCAGGATGTCCTCGACCTGGGCGGGCGTCAGGTCAGGGTTGACCTGGTACAGCTGCGCGGCGATGCCGGCGATGTGCGGGGCGGCCATCGAGGTGCCGGACAGGCTGTAGTAGGTGTTGAACTGGGCCATCGAGCCGGTCGCGCAGATCGGCAGGGTGGCGCGGCAGGAGGAGATGATGTTGGTGCCCGGGGCGGAGATGTCGGGGTAGGTGTTGACCTGGCCCGAGCGGCCGCGGGAGGAGAAGGTGGACACGGTGCCGCTGCGGGTGCCGGTGCCCTTGTCGTCGTAGGAGGCGACGCAGATCAGGCCGGGCGTCGGGTCGACGCAGGTCGGGCTGGTGGCCTGGGCCGAGCCGTTGCCACCGTCGTTGCCGGCGGCGAACACGACGGTGACGCCCTCCTGGATCAGGTTGCGCACGGCGATGCTGATGGCGTTGTTCGGGTTGTAGGCGCCGGCAGCGGAGCCCCAGGAGTTGTTGACCACGCGGATGGCCGGGGTGACCTGGTCGTGGTTGGCCAGGACCCAGTTCAGGCCGGCCAGCGCCGAGTGGACGCTGATCGCCGTGCCGGCCGACACGCCGTACAGGGACGCCCCGGGGGCCGCACCGTGGTACGTCGAGCCGTTGCCCATGACGATGCCCGACACGTGGGTGCCGTGGCCGCCGGCGGAGATCGTGTCGGTGTCGACGAACGGGACGGTCGCCGAGGTCGGGAAGATGACCTTCTGGTTGTCGGCGGTGCCGGCCTGCAGCGCCGGGTGGGTGCCGTCGTGGCCGGAGTCCACGACCGCGACGCCGACGCCGGAGCCGTCGATGATCGTGCCGTCCAGGGTGACCGCGCCGTCGAGGACGTCCTGTCCTCGGGTCGCGCGGTGGGAGGAGTTCAGGAACAGCCGCAGCTGGGCGTTGTGCTCGACGCGCTGCACCAGGCCGGTGGACGCCAGCGCGTTGAAGGCGCTGACCGGCCCGGTCGCGCCGAAGACGCCGATCTCGGCGAACTCGCCCGCAGGCGCCAGACCGGACTGCAGCGCGGCAGCGACCGCGTCGGCGAGGGTGACACCCTCTGCCGGGTGCACGATCGCCAGCACGTCGCTGGTGGCGTTGGCGACGGCGGCGTCCAGCACCGGGGAGGCGCTGGCGTCGGCGGATCGGACGGTGGGCACCAGCCCGACCGTCAGCAGCAGGGCTGCGAGGAGGGCCAGCGCGGCGGCGCTGGGGCGGAGGCGGGCACGGGTCATCGACGGACTCCAAGGTGTGTGGCCTGACGGTCGCGGCGGCGGGTCAGGACGGCGGTGGTGGTCGACCCCCGGCGAGGGGTCTCCACCACGTGTTGCGCGTCGATCCGTCGACACCTGCTGCGATTCCTGGTCGGCATACGGTGGGCAGATGACTGCCGACCGCACGCGCCGCACCTTCCTGACCGACCTGGGCCGGACCACGGCCGGCCTGGTCGTGGTCGGGCTGGCCGGGTGCACGACCACCGGGGACCCCGTGGTGGAGGGCGCGCCGTCGACGTCCCCCGGAGGGCAGGCCGCCGCGGGTGATGCGGTCGGTCTGGTCGACCTGGGGTTCGTCGCCGCCTACGTCGTCCAGCGTGACGGCCGTGCGGTCGTGGTGGACACCGGGGTCGAGGGCAGCGAGGACGCGATCGAAGCGGTCCTGCAGGGTCTGGGCCTGGGCTGGTCAGCCGTCGCCGACGTCGTCCTGACCCACTCCCACGGCGACCACGCGGGCAGCCTGGAAGCGGTGGCGCAGGCAGCGCCGGACGCCGCGCTGTGGGCGGGGGCCGCGGACATCCCGTCGATGTCGGCGCCGCGCGACATCGCTGCCGTGGCGGACGGTGACCTGGTGGGGGACCTGCGGGTCGTCGCCACACCGGGCCACACCCCCGGTCACATCAGCCTGTTCCATCCGGGCCTGGAGGCGCTGTTCGCCGGCGACGCGCTGACCGGAGCCGATGGCGCGGTGGCCGGTCCGAACCGGGAGTTCACCCCCGACATGACCACCGCCGTCAGCAGCGTCCAGCGCCTGGCGGACCTGCAGCCCCGGCAGATCCTGGTCGGCCACGGGTTCCCGGTCACCTCGGGGGCCGCCGACCTCACCGCTCTGGCCGAGCGGTTGGCCGGCTGACCCCACCGTCTACGAGGCGGCCGCCGCGGTGCCGTCTACGAGGCGTCCTGCGCCAACCCCACCTCGAAGGTGTACTCGGCGTTGCCGCGGCTGGCCCCGAAGGTGAACCAGTACTCACCGGTCTGCTCGGGTGCCAGGGTGAACGACGTCGTCTCGGACGCGAGGACCGTGCC
>JBFKGB010000128.1:0-8949 GCA_041633535.1 Euzebya sp.
CGTAGGGGTCGACCCCCAGGGCCAGCGCCGGCAGGCCGTCGGTCAGCAGGTTGATCCACAGCAGCTGCAGCGGGAACAGCGGGACGCCGAAGCTGGGCGCGATCAGCAGGGTGCCGACCATGACGGCGACCTCGGAGAGGTTGCTTGTCACGAGGAAGTCCACGAGCTTGCGCAGGTTGTCGTAGATCCCCCGTCCCTCACGCACGGCCGCGACGATCGTGGCCAGGTCGTCGTCGGTGATGACCATGTCCGCGGCCTCGCGCGCGACGTCGCTGCCCGTGGCGCCCAGCGCGACCCCGATGTCGGCGCGACGCAGGGCCGGCGCGTCGTTGACGCCATCGCCGGTCATCCCCACCACGTGGCCGTGGGCCTGCAGACGCGTGACGAGCTGCAGCTTCTGCTCGGGCTCGACCCGGGCGTAGCGGGACACCGACACCGGGTCGCTGTCGACGTCCACCTCGCGCAGCTGCACGCCGGTCAGGGCCGGTCCGCTGCCGACCCCCACCTCCTCCGCGATCGCCTCGGCGGTGGCCGGGTGGTCACCGGTCGCCATCAGCAGGGTGATGCCGGCGTCCCGGGCCGCCGCCACCGACCCGGCAGCCGACGCGCGGGGCGGGTCCCGCAAGGCGATCAGGGCCACGAGCGTCAGGTCCGTTTCGAGGGACGCCACGGTCACCGCGTCGAGCCCTGCTGCGTCGCCGTCCAGCCACCGCATCGCCAGGGCCAGGACCCGCTCGCCGCGCTGGGCACGCCGGTGCCCACGCGCCAGCAGGCCCTCGACGTCCAGGGGCTCCGGGCCCTCCGGGCCCAGGCTGTCCCGGCACAGCGGCAGGATCGCCTCGGGTGCGCCCTTCATCAGCAGCGCGTGGCGGCCACGGCCGTCCTCGGGACCGGTCAGCAGGTGCACGCTGCCCATGCGGCGGCGGTCGGAGCTGAACGGTGTGCCCGCCAGGCGCGGCCGCGCGCGTCGCTGGGCCGTGACCACATCGGGGTCCAGCCCCTCCAGCAGCGCCTGCTCGGTCGGGTCACCGGTCGGGGGCACCAGCGTCGCGTCGTTGCACAGCACCCGGATCGGGTCCATGGCCCGGGCCAGCCACGGCGGGGCGCCCTCGGGTGGCAGCACGGTGCCGTCGGGGCTGATCACGGCGACCGGGGCCATGCGGTTCTCCGTGACCGTCCCCGTCTTGTCGATGACCAGGACGTCCACCGCCCCCAGGGTCTCGACCGCCGGCAGGCGGCGGATGATGGCCCCGCGCCGGGCCATGCGCCCCACGCCCAGCGACAGCGCGACGGTGGTGACGGCCGCCAGCCCCTCCGGCACCGCCGCGACCGCGAGGGCGACCGCGGTCAGGAACGCCTCCTCGGCGGCGATGCCGCTGAACGAGGCCAGGGCGAACATCCCGACGGCGGCGACCAGCGCGGCCACCCCCAGCCAGCGCGTCAGGCCTGACAGCTGACGCTGCAGCGGCGTCGGCTCCCGCGCGACGTCGTCCAGCTGTCCGGCGATGCCGCCCAGGACCGTGCGGCTGCCGGTGGCCGCCACCTCGCCGCGGCCGGCGCCTCGCTGCACGAGGGTCCCGTTGTGCAGCATCCCGTCACGGTCACCGACCGGCACGGCCGGGTCGACCTCGCCACCCGCCCGCTTGGTCATCGGCATCGACTCGCCGGTCAGGATCGCCTCGTCCACCTCCAGCCCGTCGGTGACGGTCAGCCGGATGTCGGCGGGGACCCGGTCGCCCGCCTGGACCTCGACGGCGTCACCGACGACGAGGTCCGCGGCAGGCACGACCTGGCGCTCCCCGTCGCGCAGCACCACGGCCGTGGGGGACTCCAACGCCCGCAGGGCCTCCAGGGCCTGCTGGGCCCGACCCTGCTGCACCAGCGCGATGATGGCGTTGACGACGACGATGGTGATGATCGCGACGGCGTCGAGGAGCTCGCCCAGCAGGACGCCCGAGATCGACGCGGCGACCATGAGCAGCAGCGCCATGGGCTCCCGCAGCTCACGTCCCAGCCTGACCGCCAGCCCGTCGGGCCGGGCCGTCGGGATGGCGTTGGGCCCGTCCAGCGCCAGCCGCGACGCCGCCTGCGCAGCGCTCAGCCCACCGGGTGGTGTCCCCTCCTCCACACCGATCGTGTCGGGGTGTGCGTGTGACTGGTCATGGATCTGCATGGTCCTCGCCGATGGTGCGCGGCGACCCGGCCCCCCGGCAGGGTCCAACGGCCCGCTGTCTGCCGACAGTGGTCCCGGGGCCCAAAGGCCCTTGACCGCCCGTCGTGCGGGGGTTTGAGTGGGCAGCGCGCCACGGGCAGATGCCGGTGGCAGGAGGCGACCCTGCATGAGCGGTGCATCCCCGTACGCCGGCACGACCCCCGTGGCCTCGCTCGCCCAGACCCAGGGGTACGTGACCCTGGTGGAGAGCCAGACCTTCATGCTGTCCGGACGCAGCGGCGACGTGGTCCCCTCCCTGCCCCACGGGCTGTTCGTGCTGGACACCCGGGTGCTGTCCCGCTGGGAGCTGCGCATCAACGGCCAGTCGCCCGAGCCGCTGTCGGTGCAGGCCGCCCAGCCGTTCAGCGCCGTGTTCGCCGCGCACGGCGCGCCCGGTGAGGGACGGGCCGACGCCGACCTCGTCGTCTTCCGTCACCGTGACATCGGCCGGGGGATGACCGAGCGGATCGTGCTGACCAACCACGGCATGGACCCGGTGGACGTCCTGGTCGAGCTGTACTGCGACGTGGACTTCGCCGACGTCTTCGAGGTCAAGGACAGCCGGGTCCAGCGTCACGGCGAGCACCGCCAGAGCGTGGACGGCCGGTCGCTGCGCTTCGGTCACCTGCACGCCGAGCACACCCGGTCGGTCGCCATCGAGTCCTCCGTCCCCGGCACCGTCGGCCCCGGGCTGATGACGTGGCAGGTGTCGCTGCCACCCCGCCAGCAGTGGGAGGTCTGCCTGGACGTGACGGTGGCCGCCGACGGCGAGCCGCTGGAGCCCCGGTTCCGCTGTGGACAGCCCGACACCGAGGCGGAGCCCAGCCGACGGCTGGCGGCGTGGCGGGCCACGATCCCCCGCATCCGTTCCGACAACGCCTTGCTGGAGGCGGCCCTGTCGCGGTCCGGCGAGGACCTCGGGGCCCTGCGGATCTTCGACCCGGAGCATCCCGAGCAGCCGATCCTGGCAGCCGGGGCGCCGTGGTTCATGACCGTGTTCGGCCGCGACTCCCTGCTGACGGCGTGGATGACCCTGATCGCCGACTCGTCCCTGGCCGACGGGGTGCTGACGACCCTGGCCCGCTTCCAGGGGGTCCGGACCGACGCCGAGACCGAGGAGGAGCCGGGCAAGATCCTGCACGAGATGCGGTTCGGCAGCTCCCGCGGCCCGGCGCTGGGCGGCGGATCGGTCTACTACGGCTCGATCGACAGCACGCCCCTGTTCGTGATGCTGCTCGGCGAGCTGAACCGGTGGGACCCGCACGACCAGCTGGTGCAGCGGCTGCTGCCGCACGCCGACCGGGCGATCGAGTGGATCGAGCAGCACGGCGACCGCGACGGCGATGGGTACGTGGAGTACGAACGCCTGAACCCCACGGGTCTGGCCAACCAGGGCTGGAAGGACTCCTGGGACGCGGTCCGCTTCCGTGACGGCGCGCTGGCGCAGGGGCCGATCGCGCTGTGCGAGGTGCAGGCCTACGTCTACGCCGCCTACGTGGCACGGGCCCACCTGGCGGCCGAGGCGGGGGACACCGCGACCCACGACCGCTGCGTCGAGCGGGCCCGCGTCCTGCGTGACCGCTTCAACACCGACTTCTGGCTTGAGGACCAGCAGTGCTTCGCGCTGGCGCTGGACGGTGACAAGCAGCCGGTGGACGCCATCGCCTCGAACATGGGCCACTGCCTGTGGGCCGGGATCGTCGAGCCCGACCGCGCCAAGCTGGTCGCCCAGCAGCTGCTGTCCCCCGGCATGTTCTCCGGCTTCGGGATCCGCACCCTGGACCAGTCGATGCGGGCCTACAACCCGCTGAGCTACCACAACGGATCGGTGTGGCCGCACGACAACGCCATCTGCGCCGCCGGCCTGGCCCGCTACGGGATGATGGAGGAGGCCAACCGCGTGATCATGGCCCAGCTGGGGGTCGCCGAGGCGTTCCAGGGCCGCCTGCCGGAGCTCTTCGCCGGCTTCGGCCGCGACACGATGTCGGCGCCGGCGTCCTACCCGACGTCCTGCTCGCCCCAGGCCTGGGCCGCGGCGTCACCGCTGATGTGGCTGCGGACGATCCTGCAGCTGCGTCCCTGGAGCACCAAGGACGAGGTGTGGCTGGCCCCCGAGCTGCCCGAGGGGGTCAACCGGCTGTCGGTGGAGGGGATCCGGATGGGGCACCGCACGCTGTCGGTGCACGTCGAGGGCACCGACGTGCGCGTCGAGGGACAGGGCGACCTGACGGTCGTGACGTCGCGCGGCCCCGCGACGCGCCCGCTGCTGGAATGAGCCAGATCCACCATGGTGGATCGTGATCACTCCGTGATCAACATCCACCATGGTGGATGTTGATCAGGGCCGGTCGGTCCGCTCCTCCTCCGGCAGGCGGATCTCGGAGCGGATCACCGTCAGGTCGTCGGTGATCCGGGCGCGGTCGACCAGGGGGGCCACCCCGTCGCTGACCACCCGCTCGTACAGCCGCAGGTGGTCGGCGACCATGCGGCTGGTGGAGAACCGGTCCCGGGCGTCGTTGCGACACGCCGTCCGGTCCAGGGACGGCAGCATCCGCAGGTGCTCGACCATGTCGGCGTCGTCGGTGCACAGGAACCCGGTGGTCCCGTGCCGCACGATCTCGGGCGCCGACCCCTCGGCGAACGTGACGACCGGCGTGCCGCAGGCCAGCGCCTCGATCATCACCAGCCCGAAGGGCTCGGGCCAGCGGATGGGGTTGAGCAGCGCCTCGGCCCCGGCCAGCAGGCTGAGCTTGCGGTCGCCGCCGACCTCGCCCATGAACACCGCGTCGGGCCCCAGCAGCGGCTCGACCTGCTCGGCGTAGTACCGGCGTTCGCCGGGCTCGCGCATCTTGGCGGCCAGCAGCAGGTGCTTGCCGGCGGCACGCGCCGCCCTGATCGCCCGGTGGGCGCCCTTGTCCGGGCTCATCCGGCCGAGGAACAGCAGGTAGCCGCCGTCCCCCGCACCCGTGGGGAAGCGGTCGACGTCCACGCCGTGGTGGATGACCTCGACGATGGGGACGTCCGGGGCCGTCAGCCGCTGGGCGTGGGACAGCGCGATGACCCCGACGTCGCGTCCGATGGCGCTGTACAGCCGGGTCAGCTCGGGCGTGAACTCGCCGTGGGCGGTGGTGACGATGGGCGGGCTGTCGGGATGGGTCAGGGACCACCAGGGGCCCAGCAGCGTGTTGTCGTGGATGACGTCGACGTCACTGAGGGCGTCGTGGGCCGCCTGGACGTGCTGCAGCTCGGTCACGATGTCCCCGCTGAGGCCCTTCGACTCGGGGAAGTGCCAGCGGGTCGGCACCGGACACGTCGAGTCGCCGGTGGTGAACAGCGTGACGCTGTGCCCGGCGGCAAGGAGTCCGCGGCACAGCTGGTCGACGAAGGCCTCGGTGCCTCCGTAGACGGGCGGCGGTACGGGGACCCAGGCGGGCGCGATGACCCCGACGTGAAGTGGTGTCATCCACGCAGTCTCTGACGGCGTCGCGCGAGACGGAAGTGCCGAACGGCCCCTCCGGTCAGTCCAGGACGACCTCGGGCGGGGGCACCGTCGGGTCGGGCTGGAACAGCCCGATCAGGTTGCCCTCGGTGTCGCGGACGTGGGCCGACCAGCCGATGGCGGGGATGGGCATCACGTCGGTCTCGACGGTGCCGCCGGCACCCTCGACCCGCTTGGCCGCCAGCCGGATGTCGTCGACCTGGATGTGGATCAGCACGCCCTCGGGGGCGTCGACGCGCAGCGTCAGCGCCCCGTCGGCACCGTGCGGGTCGCCGGTGTCCTCGGCACGCATCGGCCAGTAGTCCGCCTGTCCCCACCGCTCCACCGTCCAGCCGAGGGCCTCACGGTAGAACGTCGCCGCACGCTCGGGCTGGTCGACGGGGACGTCGTAGTGCACCACGCGGCCCATGGGGACCACCTCCACACATCGGTAGGCGCTGCCGCGATCATCCGGTGGGGGGAGGGGCTCGTCAAGGGCCCCGGGGCTGGTCTAGCGTGGCGACATGCGCGTGGGACTGCTGAGCAGGGAATGGCCACCGGAGATCTACGGGGGAGCGGGCGTCCATGTGGACTTCCTCGCCCGGGAGCTGCGCCGGCTGGTGGACCTCGAGGTGCACTGCTTCGGTGCCGACCGGCCCGACGCGACGGGACACCGGCCCGACGCGACGCTGTCGGCGGCCAACCCGGCGTTGCAGACGCTGTCGGTCGACCTGTCGATGGCAGCCGCCCTGGACGGGGTCGAGCTGGTCCACTCCCACACCTGGTACGCCAACATGGCGGGGCACCTGGCCGGGCTGCTGCACGGTGTGCCGCACGTCGTCAGCGCGCACTCGCTGGAGCCGCGCCGCCCCTGGAAGGCCGAGCAGCTGGGCGGCGGGTACGCCCTGTCGTCGTGGGCCGAACGGACGGCCTACCACGGCGCCGACGCGGTCATCGCCGTCAGCGAGGGGATGCGAACCGACATCCTGCAGTGCTACCCCGACCTGGACCCCGACCGGGTGCACGTCGTGCGCAACGGGATCGACACCGAGCTGTACCGCCCGGTGGCCGACACCGACGTGCTGCAGCGGCTGGGCGTCGACCCGGACCGCCCGTCGGTGCTGTTCGTCGGTCGGATCACCCGGCAGAAGGGGGTGCCGCACCTGCTGGCGGCGGCCCACGACTTCGACCCCGACGCCCAGCTGGTGCTGTGCGCCGGCGCACCCGACACGCCCGAGCTGGCCGCCGACACCGCGGCACAGGTCGAGTCGTTGAAGGCCGCGCGGGACGGGGTCGTCTGGGTGCAGGACATGCTGCCGCGCGAGGACATCGTGCAGCTCCTCACCCACTGCACGCTGTTCGTGTGCCCCTCGATCTACGAGCCGCTGGGGATCGTCAACCTGGAGGCCATGGCGTGCGGCACGCCGGTCGTCGCCAGCGCCGTGGGCGGCATCCCCGAGGTCGTGGACGACGAGGAGACCGGGCTGCTGGTGCCCTACGACGAGACGCGCACCGGCTACTTCGAGGCACAGCTGGCCAGCAGCGTGAACCGGCTGCTGGCCGATCCGGAGCTGGCCAGCCGGATGGGGGCGACCGGGCGCCAGCGGGTCATCGCCGACTTCGGGTGGGACAAGGTGGCCGAGGCCACCGTCGACATCTACCGCTCGGTGCTCGGCTGAGCCGAGGCCAGCTGCTCGACGTGGGCCAGGTACCACTCCGCGATGTCGTGGATGGGCAGCGCGGCGGCGACGGCGTGGTTGTGGGTCCCCGCGACGGCCAGCGCCTCGGGGTCCGACAGGGCCCGTGCCAGCGCGGCCTCCAGCGACGTGGGGTCGGTCGGGTCGAACCACGTCCCCACGTACCCCTCCGACTCCACCAGCCGGCGGAAGTCACCGATGTCAGGCATCACCAGCGCACGGCTGTAGCCGGCGGCCTGGTGCACGACCCCCGAGCTGCCCGTCGTGTGGGTGTAGGGGAACACCACCAGGGCGGCTGAGCCGAACAGCCCGGCCAGGTCCTCCTCGGCCACGTAGCCGGTGTACGTCGCCTCCGGGTAGCGCTGCTGGACGTCGGCCAGGTACCCCGGCGCGTTGGGGCTGTCGGTGCCGGCGACGACGACCTCGACGTCCATGGTCGTCCGCAGCACCCGGGCGGCCTCCAGCAGCGGCTCGACGGTCTTGTAGGTGCCGAACTTGCCGAACGCCAGGAGGCGCAGCGGGCCCTCCGGCACCGTCGGGTCGCACAGCGGGACCTCGAAGGTGCCGTGGGGGACCACGGCGATGTCCCGGGCCCCGTAGCGGCGGCGCAGGATCTGCAGGTACTGCGGCATGGTCACCACGACCCGGCCGGCCGCCAGGATGGCCCGGGTCACCAGCCAGCCCGCCAGCCGCGTCACCCGCTCGGCCAGGCGTGACATCCCGAAGCCGGCGCCCGCCATGTCGACGGTCTCCATCAGGTGGTGCAGCAGCACGACGTTGCGGATGCCGGCCATGCGGGCCAGCAGCGGGGCCAGCAGACCCAGGGCGGCGGCGACCCGACGGTCACCGAACGAGGCGAACTGCAGCGACCACACCAGGGTGTCCAGCCGCTCGCGCCGGGCGGCGCGGACGATCCCGATGGCCGAGCCCGGGCGGTTGAACCCCCAGCACGGCACCACCCGGACGCCGGGACGGTCGGGGTGGGTCAGCCCGTCGGGCAGGTGGTCGGTCAGCACGACCACCTGGCGCACGTCGGGCTTGTCGGCCAGCGCGCCCACGAGGTGCAGCCCGTACTCGCCGAGGCTGCCGGTGCCGGGCGGCATCGTGGTGACGACGCCCAGGCGGCGTCCGGTCGTGGTGGGGTGCGAGGGCACGGTGGTCTCCTCAGACACGGGCGTAGCGGCCGGTCAGGCCGTTCAGGCGGATGCGGACGATGGCGGCCAGGAACCGCCTGATCTCCTTGACGGGGTCGACCTTCGACCCGGGCGCGTCGATCCACTCGACGCCGACCTCCTCGATGCGCATGCCGGCCCGGCGGGCCACGAACAGGTGCTCGAGGTCGAAGGCGAACCCGTCCTCCTGCTGCACCGACGCCAGCGCGGCGGCCGCCTGGGCGGTGTACAGCTTGAAGCCGCACTGGGTGTCGGCGAAGGGCAGGCCCAGGCCCACACGGACCGTCAGGCGGCTGAGGCCGCTGACCAGGCGTCGCAGTGCTGACCTGTGCTGCTCGTGGGCACCGTCGATGGCCCGTGAGGCGATGACGACGTCCGCGCCGGCGTCCA
>JBFKGB010000129.1:0-8942 GCA_041633535.1 Euzebya sp.
GCACGTCGGCCACCCGCAGCGGCGAGTAGATGTCGAGCAGCATGTCGACGGCGCGCCGGTCGCGGCTGCCGATCACCACGCGGTCAGGGCGCATGAAGTCCTCGACCGCGGAGCCCTCGCGCAGGAACTCAGGGTTCGACACGACCTCGTGCAGCGATGCCCCGCCCGTGCTCTGCGCCTGCAGGTGCAACGCCTGACGGATCCGCTCGCCCGTCTGCACCGGGACGGTGGACTTCTCGGCGACGACGGTCGGCGTCGTGGCGTGGCGGGCGACCATGGCGGCCGCGGCCTGCACGTAGGTCAGGTTGGGGGACCCGTCCTCCTTCATCGGCGTGCCGACGCAGATGAAGACGACGTCGACCCCGTCCAGCGCCTCGGCCGGGTCCGACGTGACGCTGATGCGACCGGCGTCGATGCCCTTCAGCACCAGGTCCTGCAGGCCGGGCTCGTGGAAGGGGACGGATCGGGCGTTGACCGCCTCGATCTTCCTGGGGTCGTTGTCGAAGCCGACGACGTCGTGCCCCCACTCCGACATGCAGGCAGCGGTCACCAGACCGACGTGACCGATTCCGACTACTGCGACCTTCACGGGTACCCACCTGTTCTCGCTGCCGCCGCGCCCCGGGCGGACGGGCAGGCGCAGGGAAGGATACGGCACGTCCACACCGGTTGGCCGGGGCCCGGCCCGTCCGACCGCCCGATGTGACGCGCAGTCAGTCGGTGCGGTCCCCCGCGGGCAGGGTCGCGCGAGGCCGCGCCGCGGGTGCTGCAGGCTCATCGTCCTGGGTGCTGGCGGCGCGCGTCCTGGTGGTCTTGGGCAGCAGACGACGCTCGCCGTCATCGTCCTCGGTGATGCCGTATCCGTAGCCGTAGGCAGCGGCCGTGCTGGCGTCGGAGCGGTTGAAGATGTAGCCCAGCAGGGGCGTGGAGACGAACTTCAGCCGTTCCTTGACCTTGACCAGCTCGCTGACCGGGGTCCCGCTGGACACAACCAGGACCATGCCGTCGGCGGACCCGGCCACGATCACGGCGTCGGCGACCGCCAGCAGCGGCGAGGAGTCGATGATCAGCAGCTCGGCGGAGTCGGTGATCGCGCCCATGGCACGGCGGAACGTGCTGGTGCGCAGCAGCGCGGCGGGGTCGCCACGGCGCTGCCCGGCGGTGACGACGGGGATCTGGGACTGCTCGCTGAACCGGTACCGGCGGATGACGTCCTTGGGCTCGAGGTCCAGCGCAGCCAGGTCGGACAGCCCGACGCGGTTCTCCGACCCCAGGACGGTGGTCAGGCCGCGCGCACGGATGTCGGCGTCGACCAGGACGACCCGGCGACGGTCGCGGGACGCGGCGACGGCCAGCTGCAGGGTCGTGGTGGTCTTGCCGTCCCCCGGCAGGGTCGAGGTGATCATGATCGACTTGCCGCCCAGGTCACCCAGGGCGAACTCGATGGAGGAGAGCACGAACTCGTAGGCCTCGGCGGCCGCCGGGTCGACGCGCAGCAGCGCGGTCAGCTGGTCCTCGGCGGTCATCCGGTACAGCGGGATCTCGCCCAGCAGCGGCACCCCCAGGACGGCCTCGGGGTCGGTCCGTGTCAGGACGCGCTGGGACTTCCCGGCGTACCAGTAGGACCAGATCGCGGTGCCGACGCCCCCGAGGAAGGCGAAGATGATCGCGCCCAGCCGGGGCTGGGGCCGTGCGGGCGATCCCGGCACCTCGGCGGGCTCGGTCTGGTCGACGCCGTCACCACGCAGCCCGGCGTTGATCTTGACGCGCGACACCGCCGCCTCGAGCTCGATCAGCCGGCTGGAGAGGTTGGTGATCTGGCTCTGCAGGGCCAGGTTCTGGCCGTCGCGGCTCAGCTGCTCGTCCAGCTGGGCCAGCTGCTGCTCGAGGTCGGCGATCTGCAGCTCGAGCTCGAACACCGCGGCGTTGGCGGCGGTCTGCTCGGCCTGCTCGTTGATCAGCTTGTAGGCGCTGGCGACCGCGTCGGCGTACGCCGCGGCCTCCTCACCCGTGGCGGCCGTGGCGTTGATCGTCAGGGCCAGGTCGCTGACGTTGGACTCGATCGAGATCGCGTCGTCGAGGTCCGACAGCGACGGGGCGTCGGGCAGCGACTGCTGCGCGGCGATCAGGACCGCGCGCGATCCTGCCCGGGCGGCCTGCTGCGGGACGAACTCGCGCGGGTCGATGCCCGAGGTCTGGATCTCACCGCCGCCCTGCGCCGTGCCGGGGTTGGTCAGGAACAGGCGGGCCGAGGCGTCGTAGCTCTCGGGCTGCTGGGCGGTGACGAAGAAGCCCAGGACGCCGAACAGCAGCGGGACGACGATGACCACCAGCCGGTACCGCCACAGCGATTCCAGCAGCGTCGGGCCATGGCGCAGATCGTCGTTCACGGGCCACAGCGTACGCCACGTGGTCGCACGCGGCCCTCCCCGGCGAACGCGGCCGGGTCAGCCCTCGTCGTCGGTGGCTGCGTCGGTGAAGACGTAGCGCAGCAGCTCGTCGCGGGTCGCCTGGATCTGCAGGGTCACGACACCGTCCTCGACGACCGCGCCCTCCGGGGCCTCGCTGACGACCTTGCCGTCGGGCACGTCGACGTTGACCTGCAGCTGCACGGGCAGGATCGTCGTCTGGTGGTCGTAGCGCAGGGTGTAGACCGTGTCGGGCCCCATCCCCGTCCAGGCGCCCGGCGTCGTGTAGGACCACGCCAGCTCCCGTGACTGGCCGGCCGGCAGCCGCACCCACGTCGAGGTGACGCCGTGCCCCAGCTCCGTGCCGCGCAGGGTCTCCAGATCGGCGAAGCCCGCGTCCGGCACCTCGTGGAAGTCACAGCCCGGCTCGCAGTAGACGCTCACGAAGCTGAGTGCGTCACCGACGTCCAGCGGTGGCGTCCCCATCCCGATCATGTAGTCCGGCTCACCGGTGGTCGGGGCGGTGTTGAAGAACCCGGTCAGCAGGTTCGCCGCGGCCAGCCCGTCGGGACCCAGGGTCACGTCGTACCGGACCTGACGCTGCAGGAAGTAGTCGATCTTGTAGGGCGCACCGGAGTTCAGCACGACGGCGAGGAGGTCCCCGCCCTCGTCCTCACCGCCCAGCGCCCCGGACAGGCCGACGTCGGCCAGCACCGCCTGCTCCTCTGGCCGGGCGGCCCACATCACGATGCTCTGGCGGTCCACCATCTCGGAGAAGGCGTCCAGCACCTGCGTGGGCGACGTCCCCTCCGGGTTGTCCAGGAAGCCCTGCAGCGCCGCGGTCGCGACCTCACCGATGATCTGCTTGCGGACCTCGGGGTCGGTGAAGACGCTGTAGGCGGAGTGGGACACGAACTCCACGACGTCGTCAGCGGTGACCTCGCCGATCCCCGCGACCGTGACCGGGCCGGCCACCCGCAGCAGCGCCTCGAAGGCGTAGGGGTCCAGGGCCAGCACCCCGTCGACCTCGTCGTCGAGCACCTCGGCGTAGTAGGCGCGCAGCACCTGACCGACGGCCGGGAAGTCGGGTGTCATGTTGACGTTCGGGGGGAAGCCCGTGCCCCCGTAGGGGTCGTAGCGCGCCGCCAGGCTGGGGTCCGGCCAGGGGATGGTGTTGCGGGGCAGGATCGGCAGGTCGTACAGCTGGCCTGTCGCGGAGAACGCCAGCCGCCCGTCGGTCAGGTCCATACGGATGTAGGCGCCGAAGTACCCGCCGGTCCCCCGGGCCTCGGTGGGGTTGGACGCCACGACCAGGTAGCTGCGTGTGTCGTCGGCCCCGAACATGGCCGGCAGGACGTCGATGACCTGGCGCAGCGTGCCGACCTGGCCGGCGACCGGGTCGATGAGGGCGAGGAACTCCTGGCGTGCCGACCGCACGTCGGCGTCGATGCCCACCGTCGGGACGTCCACGACGATCTGCTGGGCCTGCTGGACGGCCTCGAGCCCCTCGACCAGGACCGGGGACAGCGCCTGCAACGTGTCGACGGGCAAGCGGCCGTCGGCAGGCGTCAGGGCCCCCAGCCCCTCGCCGGTCGCGTCCAGCACACCGGTGATGTCGGCACCGGCACCCGCGATGAGCTCGGCGGCGTGCGCCAGGTCCTCGACGGCGTCCAGCGTGCGGGCGTAGCTGGGCACCACGCGCAGCGGCGCGACGACGGCGGCCGACAGGTCACGGCGGGCGCCGCCGATGCGGGTCACGGTGTCGCGCAGCCGCGTGTCGGCGTCGGCGATGTCGCCGTCCTGCAGGGACGCGGCGGCGGTGGCCAGCTCCTGGCGTGCGGCCAGCAGGTCGTCACGGACACCGTCCAGCTGACGGTAGGCGACCGCACCCCAGGCGCCGACGCCGACGAGGAGCGCCAGGACCCCCAGGACGATGACCACCAGACGTGTGCGCCCCGTCCGCTCGGGCGTCCGCGAGCTGCTGCGGGTCGTCGACGCGTCGCGTCGGCTGCTCGACCGTCGCTGCTGTGGGGCCTGGTCTGCCAGCTGGGCCTCGAGGTCGACCACCTCGATGTCGTGGTTTGGGTCCTGTCGGTCCATCGTGGCCAGACCGTACTGCCTGCGGCTGCCGACGGCCGACACGGCTGTCGCCGACGGGGCCGTGCCGTCCCCTCAGCCCTGCAGCGCCGCCTCGAGGGCGTCCAGGTGCCCCTCGAGCTCCGAGGGGGCGGTCAGCAGGCCGGTGCGCTCGGCCCAGCAGGGTCGGGACTCGGCGTCGGCGGCGACGCGGTCCTCCCCCACCGGCGCCCGGCTGTAGCGGTCCCGCAGCTCGTCATAGGTGGTGCCCTCGCGCGCCTCGGCGACCTGCAGCAGCGCGACCGTGCGTGTCCGCACCACCTCGGCCCAGCGGATCCGGTTGGTGCGTGGACCGGCACAGCCCTGGGGCGGGGTGCGCAGCCGACGGGCGCGACCCACCACCGCGTCGGCGTCGGCCACGAGTGCGCCCAGGCGGTCGACGAACTCCGAGCGGCTGCCCCTGATCGTCCACGCCTCGACGACCAGCTCCATGTCCAGGTCCAGCTGCACGTAGGGCTCGACCGCATCGAGCTCGACGGTGACCTCGCGGGCGATGGCGCGTCCCCGGTCGGCCAGTCCGCCGGCGCTGACGCGCACGTCCGTCAGCGCGGCCGGGAGCGCGATGACCGCGGCCTCGAGCGTCCCGATCGAGCTGTCCAGCTCGGCCACGACGGCGCGCGCGTCGGCCAGCGCGGCGGCCCGCGCCGCGCCACGCGGCACCTCGTGCCGGATGAAGTCGATCCGTCGCGCCGCGTCGAGTGCGTGCTCGACGACCCGGACGGCCGGCGCGCCGACGTCGACCCGGGCAGCGGCCAGCGCGGGGTCCGCCGTCTCCTCGGGTGCGGCGCTGCTGGTCGCGGCGGCCGTCGGCCGTGGCGCCACCGGCGGCACGCAGCCCGCCACCAGGCCGACGAGGAGGACCGCCAGCAGCCGGACCACCGCCTGGCGCGACCGGCTCCTCCGCACCCGTGTGCGAAGGCGGGCAGTCACGCGCTGTCGCCCAGTGGCGGTCGGCGGACGACCAGGATCGCGCAGTCGTCGTCGGGCGGACCACCGCCCCAGTCCAGCACGCTCTGCCACAGCGTGTCGCCCAGCCCCTTGGCCGACCACGTCCCGGTGGCGGCGTGCCTGGCAGCCCGTGAGGCCAGCCGGTCGACCCCGTAGCGGGTGCCGTCGGACCCGACGGCCTCGGTGACCCCGTCGGTGAACAGCACCAGCGCGTGGCCGGGCTGCAGCGTCAGGACGGTCGGCGGGGCGGCGTTGGCGACCTCGGACACGCCCAGCGGGGGCGCCGCCTGGCAGTCCACGACCTTCGCGCGGCCGTCCCCGACCACCAGGGGGGCCGGGTGCCCGGACAGCAGCAGGCGCACCTCCCATCGTGCGGTGTCGACGGTCAGCAGCGCGAGGGTGACGAACTTCTCCATGTTCAGCTCGCGGGCGACCACCCCGTTGAGCAGGTGCGTGATGACCGTCGGCTGTGCGCCCCGGCCACCGATCGCCCGCAGCGACCACACCACCATGCTGGCCGTGCTGGCTGCGCTGATGCCCTTGCCCGACACGTCCCCCAGGGCGATGACCGCCTGGTCCTCCCCGACCTCGAACCAGTCGTAGAAGTCGCCGCCGAAGGACCCCGGTGCGGTGGTGTTCGGATGGTGCTGGACTGCGAGCTCCAGCTGCGCCGGAGCGGCGTTGGGGTGCAGGGCACGCGTGTAGCTGCTCAGCAGCGAACGGCGCTCGGCCGCCATCTCGACCTCGCGCATGGCCGGCCCCGTCGCGGTCCCGAGCGAGGCGAGCACGCCGCGTGAGAGGTCGTCCAGCGGCTGACGGTGCACGATGCCGAGGACGCGGCACGGCTCGCCCTCCAGCGTCAGCAGCGTCACGAACGGCGCGCCGGGGGCGAAGCGTGCGGGGCTCTCGACCAGCGACCGGACCCCGCGCGAGATCGTCGGGTCCAGCAGCCGGCGGACACGCGCCTCGAGCTCTGTGGTGTCCGGCACGTCCCCCTGGTCGTGGCCGGCCACGACGACCGGCGGCAGGTCGGCGCTGTCGGTGGGTGCCCACACCCGCGCGCCCTCGATGCCCTCCAGCCCGCTGAGCCCGGTGGTGATCGCCTCGAGCAGCTGTGCGGGCGAGACGGCCGCCCCCAGGTTGCCGGCCAGCTCGGTCACGCCGTGCAGCAGCGCTTGGGAGCGGCGGGTGCCGTTCAGCATCTCCAGCCCCTCGACCGTCGGCGCGGCGATGTCGGCCAGCCCCTGGACCAGGTCGACCTCGACGCCCTCCAGGCCCGCGTCGGCGCCCAGGAGCAGCAGCTTCGCCGGTCCCTGCCGTGAGGCGATCCGCACGACGATCCCCTGTGACCAGCCCGGGTAGTCACGGAAGGGCCGGGGGGCGGTGTCGCCGCTGAGCCAGCGCAGGTGCGCCCGTCCCAGCAGGACGTTCCACAACGACGCCCGCAGATCACCGATCGTCAGGCCCTCAGGCAGCCCGGAGTCCAGGTCGCTGACCAGGGCCAGGCCGTCGTGCGCGGTGCGCTCGAGGACCGCGGCGTGGGTGGCACCGGTCAGCCGGACGCTCGTGGCGAGCAGGGCCGCCAGCACCTCACCCACCTGCCGCGACTCCTGCGCGGTGCGTGCGAACGCGAGCAGCGCAGCGGAGGCCTCGACGGCGGGACCGTCGGGCACCAGGCTGGGGCTGTCGTCCCGGATGTCCGTCACCGGGCGGGGGTCACCTCTGGGAGGGCCATGACGCGTGCTGTCCTCACCGCTCGGCGACCGAGCATCGGCGTGTGCGCGGCCGTCCCGTACAGGACGCTCGCGACAGGGAGCAGTACCTACCCCTGCGGCCCCCAGACTAACGATCGGCGCGCCGGAGTCATACCCGACGGCGGGTGACGATCCGACGCCCCTGGGTCAGGCGTCGGTGGGGATCGCCGATCCGGCCACGCCAGCCGGCATGCCGTCGTCCGGCCCGTGCTCGCCCAGCAGCCAGCTCGCCGGTGACCGCCGCAGCGCCTCGGCCCTGAGGTCGTCGGGGAGGGTCCGCAGCACCCCGGCCGCGAACTGCCGGGCCCGCTCCAGGTGCACCTGTGCCTGGTCGGTGTCGACCTCGGCCAGGATCAGCTCGGCCGGCCAGATCAGCGGCAGCGCGCCGCAGCGGGCCGCCAGCTGCAGCCCGCGCTCGGCGATGCGCCGCGCCTCGTCGTGGTCCTGGTTGGCGGCGCGGGAGGCCGCCAGGAAGATGAGGGACTTGGCGTGGTGGCGGCGTGCGCCCTGGTCCGAGGCGATCTTCGCCCCGCCTGCGAAGACACGCGAGGCACGCGTCCACGACCCCTGCAGCATCAGCACCTCGCCCCTGACCCACGTCAGGCGCACCCCCTGCCGCCAGGACCCCGCGGCCGTCACGGCGGCGGAGGCGACCTGCAGCCGCCGCGACAGCGTGATGTGCTCGGCCTGCATGCCGACGGCGTCGGCGACCTGGCCGATGCGGATCGCCGCACGCAGCGGCGCACAGCGCACCCGCGCGCGACGCAGGACCGCCAGCGCCTCCTCGTCGGCCGCCTCCGCTCGCTCGTGGAGGGACACCTGGCGGTACAGCATCGCCTCGGTCATCAGCGCGCTCGACTGCAGCAGCGGACCGCCCTCGCTGGCCTCGGCGCAGGCGTCCAGCGCCTCGCCGTAGCGCCCGGCGGCCGTGAGCAGCCACGCGCGCTTCCACGCCGTCGCCGGCCCGGACTCGTCCGCCAGCGCTGCCAGGGCGTTCTCGAGCCTGCCGCTGAGCGCCTCACGGCCCAGGGAGGGCGCGGTCTGGGCGTCCTGCGGGACCATCAGGGTCGGACCACCGGGGGAGTCATGGTTTCAGACCTTAGCGCCGTCGCGTGCGACACTGCCGAGCGACCCGCAGGTAGGAGGACCACGTGAGCGACGCAGACATCCTGGAAACGTCAATGAGCTGGCTGGCCGAGGAGGACCTCAGCTACGTCCGCGAGCGCGTGCCGACGGTCTACGTCGAGGCGGTCCCCGTGCGCACGAACCACCTGGGGGAGGTCGAGCGCGTCGGCCTGCTGCTGCGCCCACGCCCCGACGGGTCGCTGTCGCGCGCCATCGTCAGCGGGCGGGTGCTGTACGGCGAGACGGTCCGCGAGGCGCTGTGGCGCCACCTCACCAAGGACCTGGGCCCTGACGCCGACCCGCTGATCCCCCAGACCGTCGCGCCCTTCACCGTCGCGGAGTACTTCCCGACGCCTGAGCGGACCGGCTTCTCCGACGTCCGCCAGCACGCCGTCAGCCTGGTGTTCATCGTGCCCGTAACCGGCGAGTGCACCCCGTCCCAGGACGCCCTGGAGTTCAGCTGGCTCACCGTCGAGGACGCCACGTCGCCCCTCGTCGCCGCCGAGATGTCCGGCGGCCAGGACCGGCTGATCCAGATGGCCATGGCCCACGTCGGCCGCCTGCCCTAGCC
>JBFKGB010000130.1:0-8931 GCA_041633535.1 Euzebya sp.
CTGGAGATCGGCAAGGGCGAGTTCGTCTTCCTGGTCGGCGCGTCCGGATCCGGCAAGAGCACCTTCATCAAGCTGCTGCTGAAGGACCTGGATCCCGACACCGGTGACATCTACGTGGCGGGCAAGCACCTGACCGGCATGCGTCCGTGGAAGGTGCCGGCGTTCCGCCGCGAGCTGGGGTGCGTCTTCCAGGACTTCAAGCTGCTCGAGAACAAGACGGTCTACGAGAACGTCGCCTTCGCCCAGGAGGTCACCGGCCACCTGCCCGGACAGATCCGCGTGGACGTCCCCGACGCCCTCGAGGTCGTCGGCCTGGCGCACAAGCACGACGCCATGCCCCACGAGCTGTCCGGTGGTGAGCAGCAGCGTGTGTCGATCGCCCGCGCGATCGTCAACCGGCCCCGCATCATGCTGTGCGACGAGCCGACGGGGAACCTGGACCCCGAGACCTCCGTGGGCATCATGAAGCTGCTGGACCAGATCAACCGGGCCGGCACCACGATCGTGATGGCCACCCACGACTCCCACATCGTCGACTCGATGCGCAAGCGCGTCATCGAGCTGCAGGACGGTCACATGGTCCGTGACCAGGTCCGCGGCACCTACGGCTACGCCGGCTAGGAGAAGCCATGCCCTCACGTTGGCGCTATCTGTTCGGCGAGGTCGGGATCGGCCTGCGTCGCAACCTGCTGATGACCATCGCGACGATCCTGACCGTCACGGTCACCGTCACCATGGTGGGCGCCAGCCTGCTGGTGCAGCGGCAGGTCACCAAGGCCCAGGACGTGCTGTACCAGGACGTCGAGGTCTCGATCTTCCTGTCCGACGCGATCTCGCCGGAGCAGCAGCAGACCCTCGAGGCGGACCTGCGGGCCCAGCCGGTGGTCAGCGACGTGGTCTACGAGTCCAAGGAGCAGGCGTTCGCAAACGCCCAGGAGCTCTTCGCCGACGACCCGCTGATCCTGCAGGACCTGTCCCCGGAGGTGCTGCCGGCGTCGTTCCGCGTGCAGCTGACCGACCCCGAGCAGTTCGGTGTCATCGCCTCGCTGTTCGGTGGCCGCCCCGGCATCGACGAGATCCGTGACCAGCGCGAGATCCTGTCGGACTTCTTCACGATCATGGGCAAGATCCGCGAGTTCGTGCTGTACGTGGCCCTGCTGATCGCTGCCGCGGCCATCGCGCTGGTCGCCACCACGATCCGACTGACCGCCTTCGCCCGGCGCGAGCAGACCGCGATCATGAAGCTGGTGGGCGCGACCAACTGGTACATCCGCCTGCCCTTCGTGATCGAGGGTGTGGCGGCCAGCACGATCGGGGCGATCTCCGCCTTCCTGCTGCTGCTGGCCGGCATGCGGTTCTACGTCGCGGACCTGCGCAGCGCCATCGGGTTCCTGCCGTTCATCGGCACGACCGACGTCCTGGCCATCTTCCCGCTGCTGCTGATCGGCTCGATCGTGGTCGGCGCGGCCGTCAGCATCCTGTCGCTGCGCCGCTTCCTGGCGGTGTAGCACCGGGCCCCGGCAACCCTCGACCCCGGGTCGACCCGTACGGAGGTTCACGCCGGGGCACACAGCGTGGCGGTACCGTACGACCATCGTGACGACGGCACCTTCCCCAGGCCGTGACGCATCCACGTCCAGCACGTGGCGAGCCCCATGGCGTCAGCTCCTGACCGCACTCACGCTGGTTGCACTCCTGCTGCCAGCGGGATCCTCCATGCCAGCCGGCGCGCAGTCGCGCGCCCAGCTGGACGAGCTGGACTCACAGATCGACGAGGCCGAGGCCGAGGTCGATCGCCTCGACGGGCAGGTGGAGATCTCCGTCGAGCAGCTGAACGTCATCCTCGAGGAGCTGCGCGTCAAGCAGGCCGAGCTGGACGCCCTGAACGACGAGCTGGGGCTGGCGCAGGCCGAGCTGGACGACAAGGAGCGGGTGCTGGCGGCCACGACGGCCGAGCTCGAGACCACGGCCGCACGTCTGGCCGCGACCAGGCTCGAGCTGGACGACCAGCGGGCGTCCTACGAGGCGCGGGTGCGCCAGTCCTACATCGCCGCCCGTCCCGACCAGACCCTGCCGGTCTTCAGCGTCCGCAACGCCAGCGACTTCACGCAGGCCACGACCTACCTCGAGGCGATCGTGTCCCGCGACCGTGCGGGCTTCGAGTCCATCGACGTCCTGCGGCGCTCGATCGAGGCCGACGAGGCGGAGCTGGCCCGGCTGCAGGCGCAGCAGGATGCCGACCGTGTGGCCGCCGAGGGGGACCGTGACGCCGTCGCCGGCCTGGTCGCCCAGCAGGAGGCACTCGTCGCCGAGGTCGACGCCCAGGCCGCTGACAAGCAGGCCGTCCTGCGTGGACTCGAGGCCGACCGTGGTGCCGCCGAGGCGCTGATCGCCGACCTGCAGGCCGAGTCCGACCGCATCGAGCAGGAGCTCGCGGCCGCCGCGGCCCGGGCGGCTGCAGAGGCCGCCGCGGCCGCCGCGGCCGCCGCGGCCAGCGGCGGCTCATCCAGCGGCAGCTCCTCCAGCGGCGGGACCGCTGGTGTGGTGGCCGGCAACGGACGCTTCATCATCCCCGTCAACGGCCGGATCTCCTCGGAGTACGGCTACCGCACCCACCCGATCTCGGGTGCACGCCGCCTGCACGCCGGCATGGACATCGCCGCAGGCACCGGGACGCCCATCGGCGCGGCGGGCAGCGGCACCGTCATCTTCGCCGGCTGGCGTGGTGGCTACGGCAACTGCATCATCATCGACCACGGTGGCGGCATCGCCACGCTGTACGCCCACCAGTCACGGCTGGGCGCCAGCGTGGGGCAGAGCGTCGGACAGGGCCAGGTCATCGGCTACGTCGGCAGCACCGGCTACTCCACCGGACCCCACCTTCACTGGGAGGTCCGTGTGAACGGCAGCCCCCAGAACCCCCGCGGTCACATCTGACCGGACCCGCAGGTCGGTAAAGAGTCGGCCAACGGTCCGGCGATGTCGCACACCCCTGGCAGGCTTGAGGTCTGAATGGCTGACTCCGACACCACCGCCGAGCCGCTCCTCGCCCCCGCCGACGAGGACGCCCCCGGGGCGCTCGACTTCCTGCGGCGTCCTGGGCAGTTCAGCACGGCGCTGGCGCTGGGCGTGGTCATGCTGCTCGTCGGCGGGACCGGCATCCTGGGCTTCCGGCTGGGCAGCGAGACACCGCTGTCGGGGCTGCCGCCCGAGTTCGCCAACGTCGGCCTGGTCCTCGACCGCATCGCCGACGACGCCGTCGAGGAGACCGCGGCCGACGACCTGGTCGACGGTGCGATCGACGGGATGCTGGCCACGCTGGACGACCCCTACGCCGTCTACTACGACCCGCAGCGGTACGACGCCCTGACCGCGGACCTGGACGGCGAGTTCGTCGGGGTCGGCATCACGATCGAGGAGCGCAGCGACGGCGTGTACGTCACCGGCGTCCTGCCCACGGGCCCCGCCGAGCAGGCCGGCGTCATGGCCGGCGAGCGCATCACCTCCGTCGACGGCACCTCGGTGCTGGACGGTGCCACCAGCGGTGAGGTCGTGGAGCTGATCGCGGGTGAGGAGGGGGAGGTCCGCGTCATCGGTCTGGACATGGGTCAGGCGGGTGCCCGCGAGGTCACCCTGACCCTGCGGGCGATCGAGCTGCCGCAGGTCGCATCGCGCACCCTCGACTCGGGCTACGGCTACATCGCCGTCAGCCAGTTCTCCCGCATGGTGTCCACCCAGCTGGCAGACGAGGTCACCGCGCTGCAGGCCGACGGTGTGCCCGGGATCGTCCTGGACCTGCGGGGCAACCCCGGCGGACTGCTGAACGAGGCAGTCGACGTCGTCAGCCTGTTCGTCGAGGAGGGGTTGGTGGTGCGGGTCGACAGCCGTGCCGGGTCCAGCGAGCGGCGCGTGTCGGGCGGGGCGGTGGCGTCCGACCTCCCCCTCGTCGTGCTGGTGGACGGCAACTCCGCCTCGGCCAGCGAGATCGTGGCCGGGGCGCTGCAGGACCTCGACCGCGCCCAGGTGGTGGGCGTCCAGACCTTCGGCAAGGGGACCGTCCAGACCATCCAGGACCTCTCGCTGGGTGCGGGTGTGAAGTTCACGACCGCCCGGTACTTCACCCCCAGCGGCGACTCGATCGAAGGGGTCGGCGTGACCCCGGACGTCATCGCCAGGGGCACGCCCGAGGCGATGCTGGCTGCGGCCGAGGACGTCCTCGCCGGCGTGGTGGCCGCGGGCTCCTGACCCCCGGGCCCCCTGGGTAGGGTGGGGGACATGGCGAAGAAGACGACGAAGGACGCGAGCACGATCGCGGTGAACCGGCGTGCCCGGTTCGACTACGAGATCGGCGACACCTACGAGTGCGGCATGGTCCTGCAGGGCACCGAGGTCAAGAGCCTCCGCGCCGGCAAGGCGTCCATCGCGCAGGCCTTCGCGACCGTCTTCGACGGCGAGCTGTGGCTGTACATGGCCGAGATCGCGGAGTACGAGTTCGGCAACCGCAACAACCACGAGCCGCAGCGCCGCCGCAAGCTGCTGGTGCACCGCAACGAGATCAAGGCGATGCAGGTCTTCACCCAGGAGCAGGGTCGGACGCTGGTCCCGATCAAGATGTACTGGAAGGACGGGAAGGCCAAGATCCTGATCGGGCAGGGCGTCGGCAAGTCCACCGTCGACAAGCGCCACGACCAGGCCAAGAAGGACGCGAAGCGCGAGATCGACCGTGCGCTGAAGGGTCGTCCGTGAGCGCCGCCGACGCGATCGACCGGCGGGCTGCGGGGGAGTTCGCCCGCACGCTGGTCGGTCACCTGTCGGGCAGCATGACCGTCACGATGCTCGAGCTGGGGCGACGCAACGGCCTGCTCGAGGCCGCCGCCGCCGGACCGCTCGACGTCGAGGGGCTTGCCGCCGCCACGGGCCTGCAGGTGCGCTACGTGCGCGAGTGGGTCGGGCTGATGGTCACCGCAGGCGTCCTGGTCCACGACGCCGACGACCGCACGGTCCACCTGCCGGCCGCCCATGCGGCAGCGCTGACCCTGGCCACCCCCTACAACCTGTCGGGGATGCTGAGCATGGCCACCGCGGCCGCGCAGTCGCTGGAGGACCTGCAGCGGGTCTTCCGTGAGGGCGGAGGGATCGGCTACGGCGAGCAGCTGCTGGACGCCGACGAGGTGATCCACCGGCTGACCAGCGCCAGGTACGACGCGCTGCTGGTCGACAGCTACCTGGCCCAGGTCCCGGGCCTGAGCGAGCGTCTGGCTTCGGGCGCACGGGTCCTCGAGCTCGGCTGCGGCAGGGGGCATGCCGCGTCGCTGATCGCCCGGGCGTTCCCGGCCGCCAGCGTGACCGGGCTGGACATCTCGCGGGCCGCGGTCGAGGCCGCCGCGGTCGACGCCCCGGACAACGCCAGCTTCGTCGTCGGCACCGCAGCCGACCCGCCCGAGGGGCCCTTCGACGTCGTGTGCGCCTTCGACGTCATCCACGACCTGGCCGAGCCGTACGCCGCGCTCGCCGGTGCACGACGGGTCCTCGCCGACGACGGGGTGCTGGTCATGATCGACTCCGGGGCCCCGCCGACGCTGACCGAGCAGGCGGAGCTGCCCTGGGCCCCGATGATGTACGGGGTGTCCATCGCCCACTGCATGACCGTGTCGCTGGCACAGCAGGGTGAGGGCCTGGGCACGATGTGGGGGCGCGAGGCGGCCCTGGCCGCCCTGCAGGACGCCGGGTTCGGCGCGCTCGAGACCTACCCGCTGAAGGGCGACCCCATGGACCTGCTCTACATCGGTCGTCCCGTCTGAGCCCTCGGCGACGGCCGTGCGAGGACGCCAGGGAGTGCTACTGTCGTTGGCTACCACCGCACTGGTGGTGCACAACTCCATAGCGATCAACTATCCCTTTCTCGGGGGCGACTGGTTTCGACGGGTGTCGATCGACCGCGAGAGAGCGAGCCGAGGATGTAGGGCTGCCTCGTTAATCCGCTCTGCAACCACTTAGGTGCCGAAGACAACTTCGCCCTGGCAGCTTAACTAAGCTCCTGTCCGCCCGAGCCACCGCCTGAGGTGAGGGACCGGGCATCGCAATCAGGCTCCACCGCACAGCCGCCTCCGTGGGCTGCGCGGGACATCTAACCGCGGGGTACGGCAGACGGTATGTCTGGGCCAAGGATGCCCCTGCCCGACAATCTTCTTGGTCCTACGCTCGTAGCGCTCTCGGGGACGAGACATTCGGACGGGGGTTCGACTCCCCCCGCCTCCACCAGCGTTGATCGCGATCTCGACGACGGCCCACCCCACGGTGGGCCGTTCGCCGTCCCAGCAGCGACGCAGGGAGCATCGACCAGGACCGCGCGGACGGGTAGGGGGTACCCCCACCGGGTAATGCCTCCACATGCACATGGACCTGCGCACACCTGCCCGCCTGGCGGCCGCGGGGCTGGTGGGCGCGGCTGCGGCCTGGCAGGTCGCGCACCGCACCTCCCCCGCGGTACGCGGATGGTCGCCGCCGGCCCGCACAGCCGTCCTGGGTGGTCCGCTGGCCGCCACCATGACCGACGACGTGCCAGGTGCCCCGGTGGTCCTCCTGCTGCACGGCATCACCGCCAGCGGCGTGAGCTTCGGCGCGGACTACGACGACCTGCCCGCCACCGTCCTGGTCCCCGATCTGCTGGGGTTCGGCCGGTCCATGGACCTGCCGACGCCGGGCTACTCGGTGGCCGACCACACCGACGCCGTCGTGCAGACCATCCGCACCGCAGGGCTGGCTGACCGTCCCACGCTGGTCGTCGGGCACTCGATGGGCGCCGTCCTCGCGCTGCACGTGGCGGCCGCCATCCCAGACCCCATCGGCGTGGTGGCGATGTCCGCCCCGCTGTACGACACCGAGGACGAGGCGCTGGACCACATCGGCGGGGCCGACCCCCTGGCGGGGCTGCTGGCCGTCGGTGACCTGGCCGAACGGGTCTGCGGGTGGATGTGTGCCCACCGCGAGCTGGCGCTGGCCCTGTGGCCGCTGCTGGCCCCCCGCTGGCCGCGGCCGGTGGCGCAGGACGGCGTCCTGCACACCTGGACCTCCTACCGCGGCAGCCTGCAGTCGCTCGTCCTCGACAGCGGCTACACCGACGCGCTGGACCGGCTGCGCACGACCGACGTCCCGCTGCTGCTGCTGGACGGTGGTGACGACGGGGTGCCGGTCGACGGTCGTGCCGCGTCGCTGGCGGACCGCGCCGGCGTGCAGTCCGTCACCGTCGAGGGTGCCGACCATGCGCTGCCGCTGTCACACGCCGGACGTTGTGTCGAGACGATCGCCGACAGCCTGCAGCGGTGGTCCTGACCGGGGCCCTTGGTCCCGTGGATGTCGGGACCTCTGCCCTGCCTGCCGCGGCGGTCCGACCGGGATCATGATGGTGGGCGGACGACCGCCGCCCCGGCCGCTGGTCGGGTGCTGTCTCGGAGGAGAGATCGACATGGAACGGTGGCTGTGTGCACGACGGACGGTCCGCGGTGACGCTGCGGCGATGAAGGCGCGGTTGATGTCGGACACGCCAGCGCTGCTGCAGGTCGCGACCGGCTCGAAGGTCACGCCGCCGGAGGGCGACGGGTCCTTCCGGATCATCCTCTCCAGCGAGCACGACCGGGTCCACAAGGTCGTGGCCGCCCAGGTGGGTGAGGCCCGGCAGGAGGCGGCCTGGAGCCGTATCCCCCTGAGCTGGAAGGCCGACCCGTTGGCCGGCCTGTTCGCCACGTTCGAGGGCGACATCGAGATCGAGGACCTCGACCACGACATGATCTCGATCGCCGTGGTCGGTCGCTACCGCCCGCCCGCGGGCATGCTCGGTGGGCTGGCGGACCGGCTGCTGCTGTCCGAGCTGGCCGAGATCACCGCCGAGCGCATCGTCCGCGGTCTGGTCGGCGCCCTCAGCGGCGACATCGAGGTCGTGCACGGCGAGGAGCCCGGGCACATGACGGTCGGGGACCTGATGACGACAGAGGCCATCGTCCTGGACGAGGCCATGTCCCTGCGGTCCGCGGCCAGCCTGATGCTGATCGCCGGCATCAGCGGTGCCCCCGTCGTCGACGACCACGGTCGGCTGGTGGGCATCCTCAGCGAGTCCGACCTGCTGGACAAGGTGGCGCCGCCGCGGACCGGACTCAGCCGGTCAGTGGAGATGTCGTGGCGCCGACACGGTGCCACCACGGTCGGTGAGGCCTGCACCCGTCCGGCGATCACGACCGACGTCCAGACCGCCATCAGGGACGCGGCCGCGCTGATGGCGTCCAAGCACATCGGACGGCTCGTCGTCATGCAGGGTGCCGTGGTCGCCGGCATCGTCACCCGCACCGACGTCATCAAGGCGCTGGTCCGTGAGGACGAGGCCATCGAGGCCGCCGTCGAGGTCGTGCTCGAGAGCCGCGGCCTGCGCCACGTGACCGTCGACGTCGACAGCGGCGAGGTCACCCTGGGCGGCACCGTCGACCTGCGCAGCGACCACGCCCGGCTGCCCGCCGAGATCACCGAGCTGGAGGGCGTGATCAACGTCCGCACCGAGGACTTCAGCTGGATCGAGGACGACGTCGTCGTCCCGCCGCCCATGTGGATCTAGGCCAGCAGGTCAGCGTCGGCGTCCGTGGTCCTGATCGACCGCGCGACGCCGGTGACCTCGGTGAGGAAGTCCTCCTGGGCGCCCATGGCCGGGTCCTCCCGTGTCCCGCGGGCGAAGGCGATGACCAGCCTGGCCGCCCGCCCGTCGTCCTTCAGGCGCAGCACGCGGCCCAGCCGCTGGATCATCTGCCGACGGGTCCTGAAGGCGGCCAGCACGATCGCGACCTCGGCGTCCGGGACGTCCACGCCCTCGTCCAGCACGCGCGGTGCCACGACGACCTGCAGGTTGCCGTTGCGGAACTGTGCCAGGCGGATGCGCCGCTTCTCGCC
>JBFKGB010000131.1:0-8877 GCA_041633535.1 Euzebya sp.
ACCGGGTCCAGCGCCGCCAGCAGGGACACTCGCAGCAGCACCGCCAGGACGACGGCCAGCACGCCGTAGGTGCCCAGCGTGCTGTCGCGCATGATCCGCAGGCGCTCGTCGGGGTCCCGGCCACCGAAGAACCCGTCGGCGCTGTCGGCCAGCCCGTCCTCGTGCAGCGCGCCGGTCAGCACGACGGTCACGACGACGCTGATCACCGCCGCGGCGAGGGGGCGGAAGGCCAGGCTGGTCGCCCAGAACGCCGACGCGGCGACGCCGCCGACCAGCACGCCGACGACGGCGAACCACCCGATGCCGTCGGCCGCGTCGCGCTCGCCACGCCAGGGGTCGCCGACGGGCAGCCGGGTCAGCAGCTGCAACGCGACGAGGAGGAGGCGGGGGTGCACGGGGGCCATCATGACGTGTCGGGCGGGGGCGGTGGCAGGGGGGCTGCCGTCCGCTGCTAGGCTGGTGGTCCAGCGAGTGCCCCGTCGGCGAAGCCGGCGGGTACCACGGTGCGCATCCGATGCGCCGCACAGACCACCCCCACGACCCCGGATTCCAGAGGAGCGCAGCAGCCCGACATGGCACGACGACGCAGCGGACGGCGACCATCACAGTCGCGGAAGTACATCGATGAGGAGACCCGCGCCAAGCGCGAAGCACGCTCCGGCTCCTCCAAGGAGGAGGCCCTCGAGATGGAGGGTGTCATCGAGGAGGCCCTGCCCAACACGATGTTCCGGATCAAGCTCGACAACGGGCACAACATCCTGGGCCACATCTCGGGCAAGATGCGCAAGCACTACATCCGGATCCTGCCGGGTGACCGCGTGACCGTCGAGGTCTCGCCCTACGACCTGACCCGCGGCCGCATCACCTATCGGTACAAGTAGGGGCGGTTCGCCCGGGCCTCAGCAGGTCAGGACGATCTTGCCCACGTGGGTGCTGGACTCCAGCTCCTCGTGGGCGGCCGCCGCCTCCGCCAGGGGACGGACGGCGTGGACGACAGGGCGCAGGCTCCCGTCGGCGAACCCGGGCCACACCTCGGCCACCATGGTGGCCGCCAGCGTCGCCCGGTCGGCGGTCGAGCGTGACCGCAGGGTCGACCCGATGAGGGTCAGCCGCTTGCCGAGCACCAGACCCATGTCCAGCTCGGCCCGACGGCCACCCATCAGGCCGATCGTGACCATGCGGCCGCGCGGCTCCAGCACCTTCAGGTTCTGCTGCAGGTAGGGCCCGCCGATGATGTCGAGCACGACGTCGACGCCGCCACCGGTCCGCGCCCTGATCTCGTCGGCGAAGTCCGGCGTCCGGCGGTAGTCGATGGCGACGTCGGCGCCCAGCGCAAGGCATGCCTCGGCCTTCTGTGGTGTCCCCACGGTCACCACGACCGTCGCACCGGCCCGCTTCGCCAGCTGGATGCCGGCCGTGCCGACCCCGCTGGACCCGCCGTGCAGCAGCACGGTCTCGCCCGCCTGCAGCCCGCCCTGCAGGACGACCGCGTCGTAGGCGGTGGTGAAGACCTCCGGGACCGCCGCGGCCTGGACCGGGTCCAGCCCCGGTGGCAGCGGCATCGCGGTCACGGCCGGCAGCGTCGCCATGCTGGCGTACCCGCCACCGGCGACCACGGCACAGACGGCGTCCCCGGCGGACCAGCCGGTCACGTCCTCGCCGACGGCGGCCACGGTGCCGGCCAGCTCCAGCCCCAGCGTGTCCGGCGCACCGGGGGGCGGCGGGTACAGGCCCTTGCGCTGCAGCACGTCCGCACGGTTCACCGCGGTCGCCACCACATCCACGAGGAGCTCGTCGGCCGCGGGGGCGGGGTCGGGGAGCTCGGTGAGGGTCAGGACCTCGGCCCCTCCGGGCTGCTGGGCGATGATCGCGCGCATGTGATGCCTTGGGTCGGGCGGGCCGGGTCGGCGCCGCTGTTGCTGGTACGGTCACCGACAACCTAACGGCAGCGGGCACGCTGCTCCCTGACCGTCAGACAGGTCGCTGCACATGATCACCGTCATGGTCGTCGACGACGACCCGAACGTCCGGTTCACCGTCAGGGTGGCCCTGGAGGGTGCCCCGCCGCCCGACGGCCAGCCGATGACGGTGCTGGAGGCCGACGGTGGCGACCAGGCGCTGTCGCGCCTGCGGTCCGAACCCGTGGACGTGGTGCTGCTGGACGTCATGATGCCCGACCTGGACGGCTTCGCGGTGCTGCAGATGCTCCGGGCCGGATCGACGCCCGACGTCGGCGTCATCATGCTGACGGCCCGCAACCGCGAGGCGGACGTGGCCAACGCCTTCCGCTGTGGGGCCGACGGCTACCTGACCAAGCCGTTCGACGTCGACGAGCTGGCCGAGCTGGTCCGGGTCGTCGCCCGTGCCGACGCGGCCGAGCGCCACCACCGTCGGATCGTCGAGCTGGAGCGGGCCGAGCTGCTGCTGCAGGTCGAGCACAACTTCCGCTCCTCCGCGCCGGGGGCTACCGACGGCGGGGCCGGCTGAGGTCCTCGGTGATCCGGTCCGCCGCCTCGCGTGCGAGCAGGCCACCCAGCACGTTGCCGTGTCCGGAGTACGCGCCCACCACGTGCACGCCCGGCGCCGGGTCGGCCACCAGCGGCAGGCGGTCGGTCGTGAACGCCGCGTGGGCCGCCCATCGCCTGACGACAGGGGCCGCGACGCCCAGCGCAGCCAGCCAGCGGTCGAGATGGGCCTGCACCTGCGGGGAGGGGTCGGGGAGGGCACCTCGGTCAGCCCACTCCTCGTCGCCGCCGACATCCCTGCCGCCCCCCAGCAGCACCTCTCCCGACGCTCGCTGCTGCACGTAGTCCAGACCGTGACGCCGGTAGACCGGGCGCGGCAGGCTGACCCGGTGCTCGGCCGCCGTCGCCAGCATCTGCAGCCGTGCGGTCCTGACGCCGCTCACCAGCGGCACAACACCCGCCGCCGTGCGCAGGCGCAGCCGGTCCAGCCCGCCGTCGACGGCGACCAGCACGGCGCGGGCCGTGACGGACCGCTGCTGCACGGGCGTGCCGGCCGCGTCGTCGGGCCCCAGGTGCACCGCGGCGCCCGTGGTGGTCACCTCGATGACATCCACTGGTGCCGGTGCCACCAGCCTCGCACCGGCTGCCTGCGCCCGGTGGGCCAGCCGGCGGCACCTGGCGACCGGGTCGACGACGCCGTCACCGTGCACCAGGATCCCCTGGCCCTCAGGGCCGTCGTAGGCCTCGACGGCAAGGCCGTCGCTCTGCATCGCCGTCAGCTGTCGGCTGCAGTCGGCCAGCTCGTCCGCCGACGCGGCGATCCGCAGCGAGCCGACGCGGTCGACGGACGGCTCGGTCGCCGCGATCCGGTCCAGCTCGGCACACGTGCGTCGCCACCAGCCCAGCGCCGTGGGCCGTCCCAGCCGCCGGACGGCGTCATGGTGGAAGTCCGCGAGCCCGGCCAGCAGGAACCCGCCGTTGGCGCCCGCCGCGCCCGCAGCGACACCGCGCGCGTCCAGCCCGATGACGTCCACGCCACGGTCCGCCAGGCGTCCGACGGCCTCGAGTCCCGACGCCCCGAGCCCCACCACGACGACCTCGGCGGACCATCGGGCCAGCCCGTCGGGCGCGACCGGCGACGGCTCGGCCACGTCGGAGTGGTCGAGCCACCACGAGGGACCGGCTGTCAGCCGATGACCCCCTGCTCGGTCAGGAACGCCTCCGCCACCTCGGAGGGGTCGGCCAGGTCGACCCGCAGCTGCCGGATCATCTCGGTCACGTTCTCGGTGGTCAGCACCGCCGACACCGCGTCGAGGGCGGCGACGGCCTCGGGTGAGCTGGCCTCGGCGCGGATGACCGGCGTGATGTTCTCTGCCGGCTGCAGGTCCATGTCGTCCTCCAGCAGCACCCAGTCGTTGGCGGCGATCACGCCGTCGGTCGTGAACAGCAGCGCGACGTCGATCTCGCCGGAGTCCAGCGCCTCGATGGTCACGGGGCCACCGGCGTCGAGCGCACGGAAGTCGCCGAAGGTGACGCCGTAGACGTCGGCGTAGCCCGGGATGCACAGCGGACGCTCGGGGCACTCCGGCGGCCCGCCGAGGGTCAGCTCGCCGGCGACGGCAGCCAGGTCGCTGACCGTGGACAGGTCCAGCTCCTCAGCGGTCTCGGCGCGCACGACCAGGCCGTTCTTGTCCTGCGCCTCGGACGGCTCGAGGACGTCGACACCCTGCTCGGCGAAGGCTGCCCGCAGCAGCTCGGTGGTCGCGGCCGTGTCGCCGGTGGCCTCACCCGCGCCGCCGTTCAGGAACTCCAGGGCCGTGCCCACGTACTCGGGGTACACGTCGATCTCGCCGGAGGTCAGCGCCGGCAGCACGACCTCGCGGCTGCCCAGCTGGTAGCGACGCTCGACGCTGAACCCCGCATCCTCCAGGGACAGGGCGTACATCTCGGCCACGAGCTCCTGCTCGTCGAAGTTGGTCGATCCCACGACCAGGGAGCCGAGATCCTCGCCGCTGGCCGCCTCCTCGGAGCCGGCGGGGGCGTCGGCCGCGGTCTCCTCGTCGGGTTCGGTGTCGCTGGCGCACGCGCCGGCCACCAGGGCCAGCACCAGCATCAGCAGCAGGGCGCTCCAGCGCCGTCGGGTGGTCATGTCGCTCATCGTGTGGGTCCTTGTCGTGGTCGTGTCGGTCAGGTGGGGGAGGGGGTCGAGTCGGCCATCTGCTCGATGGCTGCGGCACGGCTGGCCCGGGCCGCCTCGCGCAGCTGCAGCCCCTCGGGCACGATGCGTCGCTGCAGCGCGCCGAGGGCGGCCTCGGCACCGATGGACACCAGCGCGACCAGGACGGCCCCGCCGATGGCCAGCACCCGTGCGCTCGCGGAGAACTGCAGGCCGCGGGCCAGCCCGGACAGGATCGGCGAGCCGAGCCCACCGAAGCCGACCACCGAGGCGAGCGTCACGGTCGCCACGATGTTGACGGTCGCTGTGCGCACACCGGCCATGATCACCGGGGAGGCCAGCGGCAGCTCGACCTGGAACAGCTGCTGCCTGCCGGTCAGGCCCATGCCGGCGGCGGCATCGACGACCTCGCGGTCGACCTGCTGGATGCCGATGTAGGTGTTGGCGAAGATCGGGGCGACGCCGATGAGGGCGAACACCAGGACCAGCAGCAGGGTGGAGAAGCCGCCCAGCTGGAAGGCCACGAGCAGCAGCCCGAACGCTGGGATGGCCCGGAAGGCGTTGGCCGCGTTGATCGACAGCACCGGGGCACGGCGGTGATGGGCCAGGTACAGCGCCAGGGGCAGCGCCAGCAGGCAGGCCAGCACCAGCGCCGCGGCCGACAGCATCAGGTGCTGACCGATCAGCTGCGGGACGCCGTCGATGGCGCGGAAGTCCTGGCCCCGCAGCCAGGCCAGCACCTCCGCCGTCAGCGACTCCTGCGCCAGGACGCCCCTCATCGGGCCGCCCTCCGCGACCGCGTCATGGTCATCGGGCCGCCTTCCGCGACCGCGTCATCGGGCCGCCTTCCGCGACCAGGGCGACAGCCGTCGCTCCAGCGCCACCAGCAGCAGGTCCAGGGTCACCGCGAGCACCACGCTCAGCAGGAAGCCGACCAGCGTCGGCGTCAGGTTCTGCCGCTGGAAGCCGGACAGGATGATCTGTCCCCAGCCGCCCTGACCGATCAGGGCGGTGACCGTGACCAGCCCGATCGTGGTGACCGTGGCGATGCGGACGCCGGCGATGATCACGGGCAGCGCCAGCGGCAGCTCGACGGACCGCAGCAGCGCAGCCTCCCGGAACCCCATCGCGCGTGCGGCCTCGACGACCTCGCTGGGGACGCTGTCGAGCCCGGCGATGGTGTTGCGGACCAGGATCAGCAGCGTGTACAGGGTCAGCGGGATCAGCGCGGTCGTGGTGCTGAGCCCGGTCAGCGGGACCAGCCCGACGAACAGGGCCAGGGAGGGGATGGTGAACAGCACCCCCGTGACCTGCAGCACCGGACCGGCGAGGCGTCGGCGACGGGAGGCCAGCAGCGCCAGCGGGAAGGCGATCAGGAACCCGATCGCGACGGCCGCGACGGTCAGCTGCACGTGCTGCACCCCCTGCTCCAGCACGATGTCGCCGTTGCGCTGGATCCACTCCCAGTCAGGGAACGGGCGGCTCTGGGCGAGGAGGGGGGACATGGCCGTCGGGGTGTTCAGGACAAGGCCCCGGTGACCAGCTCCCGGGTCACCAGACCCTCGTAGGAGCCGGACGGACCGACGCGCACCGCGACGCCGTTCGGGGATGCGACCAGCACGTCCAGCGCGGCCCGCAGCGTGTCGTGCGCCCGCACGGTCGCCGCGAAGGGGCGGGCCGCGGCCGGATCGACCGGACCCGTGACGTCGGCGAGGTCACACCAGCCGTGCACCGTCCCGTCCTGGCCCACGATGGCGACCCAGTCGGTGCCCGCCGCCCGGGCTGCGGTGGCTGCCTGCGCCGGGGTGTCGCCGGGGCGCACCACCGGCCCGCGGTCGGCTGCGACCTCGCTGACGGGGATCAGCGCCAGCCGCCGCAGCTCGCGCTCGGCCCCCAGGAACTCCTCGACGAAGGCGTTGGCGGGACGGGCCAGGATCTCGGTGGGGGAGTCCAGCTGCTGCAGCACGCCACCCTCGGCCAGGATGGCGATGCGGTCGCCCATCGCGATGGCCTCGTCGATGTCGTGCGTGACGAACACGATCGTCTTTCGCACCTGCTCCTGCAGGGACAGGAACTCCGCCTGCAGGCGGGTGCGCACGATCGGGTCGACCGCCCCGAACGGCTCGTCCATCAGCAGGACCGGGGGGTCGGCGGCCAGCGCACGCGCGACGCCCACCCGCTGCCGCTGCCCGCCCGACAGCTGGTGGGGGTAGCGGGACTGCATCGCCGGGGTCAGCCCGACCGTGTCGACCAGCTCGTTCACCCGCGCGTCGATGCGGTCGGCGTCCCAGTCCAGCAGGCGGGGGACCGTGGCGATGTTGTCGGCCACCGACCGGTGGGGGAACAGCCCGATCTGCTGGATGACGTAGCCGATGCCCCGTCGCAGGTCGGCGGGGTCAAGCGTGGTGACGTCACGGCCGTCCACACGGATCGTGCCCGAGGACGGCTCGACCATCCGGTTGATCATGCGCATCGACGTCGTCTTGCCGCAGCCTGAGGGACCGACGAGCACGAGGATCTCGCCCTCGTCGACCTCGAAGGAGAGGTCGTCGACAGCCACCGTCCCGTCGGGATAGCGCTTGGTGACGTGCTCGAAGCTGATCACGGTGGCGGCATCCTACGATCGCGCCGACGCAGCCGCAGCCGGACGGCCCGGTCACCTTGCGAGTTTCGCAACTTTCCTTAGACTTAAGTCTGTGACTGACACCCGGCCCCTCGTCGACCTCCTGGGCGACACGCGCGCCCGGATCGTCAGCGAGCTGCAGCGCCGGGCCATGACCGCCGCCGAGGTCGCCGAGACCATCTCGGTCAGCGCGGCGGCCGCCCGCCGGCACCTCGGGGTGCTGGCCGCCGACGGCCTGGTGTCCTCCGAGACCGTCCACGACGGCTCGATGGGTCGCCCGCACGACCGCTGGTCCCTCGCCCCGCGTGGCAAGCGGCTGTTCGCCGACCGCTCCGCGGAGTTCGCCGACGAGCTGCTGGACCACCTCGGTGCCGTCTACGGCCGCGCCGCGGTCGCGGACTTCCTGAAGGCCCGCGCCACCCGGCACGCACAGCGTTACGCCGAGGGGCTCGACGGCCTGGAGGATCCGGTCGACCGGGCCGAGCACCTGGCCGACGCCCTCAGCGCCGACGGGTTCGCCGCACAGGTCGTCGATGACGGTGACGGTCGCAGACTCACCCTGCTGCAGTCACACTGCGCCATCGAGGGGATCGCCCGCGAGCACCCCGAGGTGTGCGCCCACGAAGCCGCGTTGTTCACCAGGCTGCTGGGTATGAAGGTGTCCCGTCGCCAGACCATCGCCAGCGGTGGCGACGCGTGCGTCTGTCACATCGACCTCCCCGACAGCTCCCCCAACAGTCCGCCAACCTCCGACAGGAGTGCATGACCATGAGCACGACTCTGCCCACATCCGGTGGCACCCGCGCCGAAGACCTGTCCGCCGCCGACGGCTCCAAGAGCTACAACTACGGCTGGTCGGACGAGTCCAAGCCCGTCAACATCATCAAGAGGGGCCTCTCGGAGGACGTCGTCCGCGAGATCTCGGCGCTGAAGGACGAGCCCGAGTGGATGCTGCAGGCACGCCTGAAGGGGCTGAAGCACTTCCAGAGCCGCCCGATGCCCAGCTGGGGCTCGGACCTGTCGGGGATCAACTTCGACGACATCTACTACTTCGTGCGGTCCACCGAGAAGCAGGCGACCACCTGGGACGACCTGCCCGAGGACATCAAGAACACCTACGACAAGCTGGGCATCCCGGAGGCCGAGAAGCAGCGGCTGGTCGCGGGTGTCGCCGCCCAGTACGAGTCCGAGGTCGTGTACCACAAGGTCCGCGAGGACCTCGAGAAGCAGGGCGTCCTGTTCCTGGACACCGACACGGCGCTGCGCGAGCACGAGGACCTGTTCCGCGAGCACTTCACCAAGGTCATCCCGATCAACGACAACAAGTTCAGCGCGCTGAACACGGCCGTGTGGTCGGGCGGGTCGTTCATCTGGATCCCCGAGGGCGTGCACGTCGACGTGCCGCTGCAGGCCTACTTCCGGATCAACCAGGAGAACATGGGCCAGTTCGAGCGGACGATCATCATCGCCGAGCCGGGCTCCTACCTGCACTACGTCGAGGGCTGCACCGCCCCGATCTACTCCTCCGACTCGCTGCACTCCGCGGTCGTGGAGATCATCTGCAAGCCCGGCAGCCGGGTGCGCTACACGACCATCCAGAACTGGTCGAGCAA
>JBFKGB010000132.1:0-8736 GCA_041633535.1 Euzebya sp.
CCGGGCGATGCTTCGCCCGCCGCCGCCGAGGGCGCCCAGTCCCCCTCCACCGGACCGGTGGAGCTGAGCCGCGGCACCTTCGTGGGGCTCGACGGCCACTCGGCCAGCGGTCAGGCGGCGGTGTACACCGTTGACGGCGAGCTGCTGGTGCGTCTGGACCAGGTGGACCTGCAGCGAGTCCCTGACGCCCACGTCTACCTGGTCCCGACCGCTGACGCCCAGTCGCCCGGCGACGGTGCGGTGTACCTGGGTCCCCTCACCGGCAACGTCGGCTCGTCCAACTACCAGGTCCCGGCCGGCACCCGGGTCGGCCCCGACATGACGGTGCTGGTGTGGTGCGAGGCCTTCGCCTCACCCGTCGGCGGCGCAACCCAGACACCGACGACCTGACACCGCGACCCACCGGCGACCTGACCGCTGTGGGTGCTCCTTCCCCCTCCCTCCCCGGTGACTCCCAGAACGCCCGCTTCCACACGCCGCGACGACCGGCTCCTGCGAAGCCGCAGGTCAGGCACCCGCCCACCGCAGCCCCGAGTCACCCGCGTGGACTGAGGAGTCGTTCACGAGGGGGGCACGGGGGCCGGGGCGGCTGGACCGCCCCGAGCGGCAGGCCCATCGGCCGGAGCAGGAACGGCGGGGTCGGCCGGTGAATTGACCGATGGGGCCACCTTCTGACGAGCGGTTGGTTAGAGTCCGGCCCGCGTAGCAGCAGGGCCGACGCAGCGACCGACCGCGGTCACGGGGGTGCCCTGCCCGACCGATCACAGGACACACCATGACCTACCTCGTCACCGGCGGCACCGGCTTCATCGGCCGCTTCCTCATCGAACGGCTCGCGCAGCGGGAGGGGACGATCCATGCCCTGGTGCGCGAGGGCTCGGTGGGCAAGCTGGACGCGCTCCGCGAGAAGCTGGGGCTGGCCGAGGACAAGCTCGTCGCCGTCATCGGCGACCTGTCGCGCGAGAACCTGGGGGTCGACGCCGACACGATCGCCGCGCTGAAGGGGAACGTGGACCACCTGTTCCACCTGGCGGCCATCTACGACCTGTCCGCCGACGCCGAGCGGCAGCGGATCGCCAACGTCGACGGCACCGCCAACATGATCGCCCTGGCCCACGCGGTCGAGGCCGGTACGGTCCACCACGTGTCCTCCATCGCCGCCGCCGGCGACTTCCGCGGCTGGTTCACCGAGGACATGCTGGACGAGGCCACGGGCCTCAAGGACGCCTACTACCGGACCAAGCACGAGTCGGAGAAGCTGGTCCACACCGACTGCCAGCGCCCTTGGCGGGTCTACCGGCCCGGCATCGTGCTGGGTCACTCCGTCACGGGCGAGATGGACAAGGTCGACGGCCCCTACTACGTGTTCCCGCTGCTGAAGCGGCTGCGGCACGCCCTGCCGGGCTGGTTCCCGCTGATCGGCCTGGAGGGCCGGCGCATGAACATGGTGCCGGTGGACTTCGTCGCCGACGCCATGGACCACATCGCCCACCTCGACGGCTGGGACAACAAGGTCTTCCACCTGACCGACCCCAAGCCGCAGACCGCCGGCGACATCATCAACACCTTCGCCCGCGTGTCCGGCGCGCCCGAGTTCACGATGCGGATCGACCCGGCGGTGTTCGACATGATCCCCGCCGCGGCCAAGAACGGGCTGGCCGCCCTCCCGCCGGTGAAGCGGATCAGCAACACCGTCAGCGAGAGCCTGGGCATCCCCAAGCAGCTCTTCGGCTACATGGCGAACCCGACGAAGTTCGACTCCTCCAACACCCAGGCGGCGCTGGAGGGCACCGGCATCACCGTCCCGCCGCTGCAGGACTACGCCGCCCGTCTGTGGGACCACTGGTCACGCCACCTGGACCCGGCGCTGTTCGTCGACCGGTCCCTGGCCGGCTCGGTCGCCGGCAAGCGCATCATGATCACGGGCGCCTCGGCGGGGATCGGCGAGGCGGCGGCACGCCAGCTGGCCGAGGCCGGCGGGACGATCCTGCTGGTGGCCCGCAGCGCCGACACGCTGAACACGCTGAAGGAGGAGCTGGAGGAGCTGGGCGGCACCGCGTTCGTGCACCCCTGCGACCTGACGGACTCCGACGACATCCAGCGGATGATCGACGAGGTCATCGACCAGCACGGCGGCGTGGACATCCTGGTCAACAACGCCGGCCGCTCGATCCGGCGCAGCATCGCGCTGTCCTACGACCGGTTCCACGACTTCGAGCGGACGATGCAGCTGAACTACTTCGGCTCGCTGAAGCTGATCCTGGGGTTCCTCCCGGGGATGCGCGAGCGCAAGTTCGGCCAGATCATCAACATCAGCTCGATCGGCTGCCAGACCAACGTCCCCCGGTTCAGCGCCTACGTGGCCTCCAAGTCGGCCCTGGACGCCTTCAGCCGCTGTGCGGCGACGGAGATCATCGACGACAACTGCCACATCACGACCATCTACATGCAGCTGGTCCGCACCAAGATGATCGCGCCGACGAAGATGTACGACGCGTTCCCGGCCATCACGCCGGAGGAGGCCGGGGCCCTGATCGGCCACGCCATCATCCACCGGCCCAAGCGGATCGCGACGGGACTGGGCAACGCCGCGATGGTCGGCCATGCGGTGGCACCGAAGCTGATGGACGCGGTCCTGAACACGGGCTACCACCTGTTCCCGGACTCGACCGCCGCCAAGAAGGGTGGCGCGGAGGACGACGGCACCCCTGCGAAGGCACAGGAGGCGTCCTCTGAGGGACTCGCCTTCGCCTACCTGCTGCGCGGCGTGCACTGGTAGGTCGCAACACCCCATGCGAGTGACCTGGCGGGGCCACACCAGCCCCGCCGGGGACCTCAGGGACCCATGCTGACCACACCAGCCCCAGGAGCCACAGCCGCGTGGTCACTCCCACGGGTGGGGGAGAGCGGGAGAGCCTGGCTACAGCTCCAGGCTGTAGCCCTCGACGCGCACGCCGGGGGCGGGCTCGTGGTCCAGGCCGGTGGCCCGGACGAAGCCCTTGCGGTCCACCATCTCGCGCATGGCGTCCATCGCCTGCAGGGCGGTCAGGATCACCCGGGCCTTGCCGTCCTGACGGGCCTGCTCGACCGCCCAGTCCAGCAGGGCGCTGCCGACGCCTGAGTTGCGCTCGGCCGGCGGCACGGCCAGCAGACGCAGGGCCAGGGTCCCCTCCTGGGCGCCCCGCCAGTCCCGGAACACCGTGACGGTCCCGACGATGCGACCACCCGCGTCGGCGGCCACGATGATCTCGCCGTTGGACATGCGGCCGGACACGTTCGCGATGTCCTGGGCGAACATCGACCAGGCGTCCGGCGCCATCGACGCGGCGAACTCGGCGTAGGCGTCCACGATCAGCGAGGCGACGATGTCGAGCTCGGACTCGTGGGCGTGACGGATCGTGAGAGACATGGTCGTGATCGTAGTGGGTTCGGGTGCACCGTGAGGGGTGAGAACCTGCTAGGTATGTACAGGGTGCTGACCGACTCGAACCCCCTCCGGACCACGCTCCGGGCCTACGCCGGCTGGATCGCGGTGATCCTCGGCGCCCTCGCGATCGCGTTCGTCGCCAACGGGCCCGCGGACGCGCAGGAGGGTGAGGAGCTCTCCAACCCCGTCGCGTTCGCCGAGACCAGCTACGCCAACGTCTGCGCGGAGTGCCACGGCGACCGTGGCGCCGGCGGCAGCGTGCCCGGCACCGACCGCCGTGCGCCGGCGCTCGCCGGGACCGAGGAGGTGACGGCCGCCTACCTGGACCTGGTCCTGCGGACCGGCCGGATGCCCCCGGCGGGGGACCCGTTCGACAACCGGGCCCGCGAGGTGTTCTACAGCGACGTCGAGCGCGAGGCGATGGTCGCCTGGGTCAGCGAGGCCTTCGACCTGGAGCAGGACATCCCCGACGTCGAGGAGGGCGACATCGCGGTGGGCCTCGAGACGTTCGCCCTGAACTGCGCCCACTGCCACGGCAACGCCGGCGCCGGCGGGACGGCCGGCTCGACGACGTGGACGCCCAGGGTCAACCACCTGGAGCCGATCGCGGTCGTCGAGGCGATCCGTGTCGGGCCGTTCGAGATGCCCGCCTTCGCCACCGACCAGCTGACCGAGGAGGAGGCAAACGCGGTCGCCAGCTACCTGGAGGCCGTCCGCGAGGAGCGCGGCACCCCCGTGTTCGGGCTGGTCGAGCTGAACCCGGTGTTCGCCTCCGGCTTCGTGGCGCTGCTGGCGATCCTGCTGATCGGGTCGTTGCTGTACATCGGGGGCCGCCCGACGCCCTTCGAGTCGGTGCCAGGGGCAGCGCTGCACGCCTCGCGTCCGCCCACCGGCATGACCCCGATGCCCGGCGACCCCCGCTATGAGGCGATGGCGCGCGACATGCCGCAGGACCAGGACCACGAGCCGATCCCCTACACCGACGAGGAGCCGGCCGACCCCACGGAGGGCACCGACGACCCCGTCCAGGACCCACCGGACACGCCAGACGACACGCCACATGAGGAGCCCCCCGCGTGAGCACGACCCCGGACACGCCCGCGCACGAGGCCGGCGACCAGACCGGCGACCAGGCCGGCCCGCCGCGCACCGAGGACGGGCTGATCATCCTGGCCCGGACCGCGCCGGAGCCCAGCAGGGCCAACGACACCCTCGTGATCGGCACGGCCATCGGCGCAGCGGTGTTCGGCGTCGCCTTCGCGGTGGCGCTGGTCGTCGGGCTGCCGATCGGCTGGTACGGCAGCTTCCTGGCCCTGGCCTTCTTCAGCCTGGGCCTGTCGATCCGTCGCTACTTCTTCGACCGGTTCCCCGAGGTCGAGGCCGCCGAGCTGCGCAGCGCCCGCACGGTCGAGCCCGACCGCCCGGTCAGCGCCGTGGCGCCGCTGGCCCGACGTCCCCTCCTCACCCGTGTGCTGCTGGGCAGCGCCGGGGTCTTCGGCGCCAGCCTGCTGGCGCTCGTCCCCTCGCTGGGACCCAAGGTCGGCGAGACGCTGCGCTCGACCCCCTGGGCCGCCGGGGTGCGGCTGAAGACGACCGACGGCGAGGACATCCGGCCCGAGGACGTCGCGCGCGGCGGCATCGTCACCGCGTGGCCCGACGGCTTCATCGGCTTCGAGCGTGCCGCCGCCCTGGTCATCCGCCTGACCGGCCAGCCGGAACCCCCGACCGTCGCGGACTGGGTCGTCGGCCCGTCGCTGGTCGCCTACTCCAAGATCTGCACCCACGCGGGCTGCCCGGTGGCGCTGTACCGCGAGCGCGACGACTCGCTGTACTGCCCGTGCCACCAGTCCACGTTCGACGTGAAACGCGGCTGCGAGCCGATCTTCGGTCCCGCCGCCCGTGCCCTGCCCCAGCTGCCGCTCGGCGTGGACGAGGACGGGTTCCTGGTCGCCCTCGGCGACTTCGAGGGCCTCGTCGGACCCTCCTTCGGATGACAGGAGTGACGCCGTGACCCCACTGTTCAGCGCCCTGCTCGACGCCCTCGACGACCGCATGAAGCTGCGGAGCCCCACCCGGGCGGTCGCCAACAAGGTGTTCCCCTCGAACTGGTCGTTCCTGATCGGCGAGGTGGCCACGATCTCCTTCGTCGTGCTGGTGGCCACCGGCATCTTCCTGACGCTGTTCTACCGGGCCTCCATCGAGCCGGTGACCTACACCGGTTCCAACGAGTTCTTCGCCGGCGTGCAGCTGCCGGCGGCCTTCGAGTCCATCATCAGGCTGGGTGACGACATCCCCGGTGGCCTGTTCGTCCGCCGTGTCCACCGGGCGGCCAGCCACCTGTTCATCGCCTCGATCGTCCTGCACATGCTGCGGATCATCCTGACCGGGGCGTTCCGCAAGCCGCGTGAGCTGAACTACCACGTCGGGATCGGCCTGCTGACGCTGGCGCTGGCGGAGGGGTTCCTGGGGTACTCCCTGCCCTACGACTCGCTGGCGGGCACCGGCATCCGGGTCGCCTACTCCATCACCCTGTCCATCCCCTACGTCGGCGAGAACGTCGCCTTCTGGGTGTTCGGCGGCGAGTTCCCCTCGACCGCGATCATCCCTCGCTTCCACGCGCTGCACGTGTTCGTGCTGCCCCTGCTGATCTCGGGCCTGATCGCGCTGCACGTCCTGATCCTGGTGCGTCAGAAGCACACCCAGCTGCCCAAGCCGGACGTCGACGGCCACTCCTACATCGTCGGCAAGCCCCTGTGGCCGGGGCAGTTCGCGGAGTCCTCGACCCTGGTCCTGTGGGTCGGCGGGATCCTGGCCCTGACCGCGACGTTCATCCCGTGGAGCGACGTGACGCTGCTGGGGCCATACGTGCCCGGCGAGGTGGGCAACAACGCCCAGCCGGACTGGTTCCTGTTCTGGACCGACGGGCTGCTGCGGGCCGTCCCCCCGATCGAGTTCACGGTGCTGGGCGCGACCATCAACACGGTGTTCATCGCCGGTGCGCTGATACCCGGGATCATGTTCGGGCTGCTGTTCGCCTACCCGTTCATCGAGCGACGGTTCTACGGGCTGGAGGGGGAGTGGCACGTCCTCACCAACCCGCTGGACATCCCGCTGCGGGCGGCCATGGTGATGGGCACGTTCTCCTTCGTCCTGATCGCCTCGGCCAACGCGACCAACGACATCCTCAGCCGCATGACCGGCATCACGATCGAGGACCTGGTGTTCATCTTCCGCGCGGCCATGCTGCTGGCGCCGCCGCTGCTGGCGGCGGGGATCTACGTGTACTCCGCACGGCGGCTCAAGCGGGAGGGTGCCCGCGTGGCCACCAACGAGCTGGAGGCGCAGAGCCGCTTCGACCCGCCACAGATCACGACCAGCTGAGGTCAGTGGCCCGGCGCGCCTCCACGGTCGGTGGCGGCTGCGCGATCGCGGACGGTGGCGGCTGCGCGGTCGCGGACGGCGTCCGCCAGGGTCCGACGGATCGCCCCCGCCACCACGACCGTCGCGCCTCTGGGCACGTCGGGCAGCTCGTCGGCGGGGTGCCAGGTCACCGCCACGACCGCCGTCTGCGGGGCGATGTCGTGCAGGAGGGGGAGGACCGGGTCGCCCGGGGCGACGGTCATGACGACCACCGCCCGGGGGGCTGCTGCGGCCAGCAGCGTCGCAACGGCTCCGACGCCCCCGGCGTCGACCGCTGCGGTCCCGACCACGTCAACGCCTCCGACGGCCAGCATCTCGGCGAGGACCCCGACCGCTCCGGCGTAACGGCCCACGACGACCGCCGTGGCGGCGTCATGATCCTGTTGGCGGTCGACGGTGGGCACGCCCGTGACCGTATCGTCTGCCCACGTGGGCACCGATGACGACGTCGTATCCGGGGGGCCTCGGGTGGTCGGATCCGGGCTGCCGCTGGCCGTGGCGACCGTGCTGCTGGCGGCGGGGGTCGCGGCGAAGCTGTCGTGCCTGGGGGCCGACGGCCTGACGCTGGGCGAGACGGCGCTGCCGTGGTGCTACTCCGACGTCGTCGGTCTGGCCCAGGCCAGGGGCCTGGTCGACGGCCCGCTGCCGTACCGGGAGGTGATGACGGAGTACCCGCCCCTCACCGCGCTGCAGTGGTGGGTCGCCGGCCGGTTGTCGAGCACCGTCAGCGGCTTCTACCTGCTGACCGCGAGCGTCCAGGCGGCGGCCGTCCTGGTGACCGTCGGTCTGCTGGACCGGGCCGGGCTGCCCCGGCGCCGGGTCCTGCTGGTGGCGGGCGCCCCTGCGCTGCTGCTGACGGCCACGGTGAACTGGGACCCGGTGGCGGTGGCGCTGCTGACCGCAGGTGTCCTTGCCGACCGGCGGGGCCGGGTGCGGACCGCCGGGGTCCTGCTGGGTCTGGGCGGTCTGGCGAAGGTGTTCCCCCTGCTGGCGGTCGCCGTCATCCTGTGGCGCGACGTCCGTGCCGGCCGAACGGCTCGCGGGCTGGGTGTCGCGACGGCGGCCCTCGGCACGGTGCTGGTCGTGCAGGTCCCGGTGGCCCTGTGGTCGCCCGAGGGCTGGGATGCATGGCTGCGGCTGAACGTCTCGCGGCCGGTCGACTGGGACAGCGTGTGGTACGGCCTCCAGGTGCTGGGTGGCCGGGCGCTGCCGACGGGCCCGACGGCCATCGCGATCGGGGTCGTGACGGTCGCGGGGTGGCTGGTGGTCCTGCGCTCGCGCCGTTGGGCCGCGGACCCGCTGCCGGCCGTGGTGGCCTGGCTGCTGCTGGCCGGGAAGGTCTGGTCGCCCCAGTTCACCCTGTGGCTGCTGCCCCTCCTGGCGCTCTCACGGGTGCCGGTGCGGCTGGTCTGGCCGTTCCTGCTGGCCGACGCCGCGGTGGTCGTGACCCGCTTCCCCTTCCTGGCAGGTCAGCAGGGGATCTCACCGTCGGTGTCCTACGGCGTCTTCGCCAGCGCGCTCCTGGCCCGGGGGGTGCTGCTGCTCGCGATCATGCTGCGCGGACCTGCCGACGGCGTCGGTCAGGCCCCGGTGGGTCCGCCGCCGTCGGACGGCTGACCTGCCCTCCTGGAGGGATGGTCGGCCAGACCGTGGAGGTGCAGCATGTGCTGGACGGCGGTGTGCCACGGGTGGCGCTCGGCGGCCGCCCGCGCGGCCTCACGGGCGCCCGGGCCTGCGTCCAGCAGCGCCGTGACGGCACCGGCCATGGCGGGACCGTGGTTGTGGGCGGGGTGTCCGTAGGCGGGCGCCAGCAGCTCGGGGATGGCGCCTGAACGTGATGACACCACCGGGGTGCCACTGGCCAGGGACTCCAGCGCCGCCAGCCCGAA
>JBFKGB010000133.1:0-8723 GCA_041633535.1 Euzebya sp.
GGACCGGCCCAGGCGTGCAGGCCCTCGGCGGCGTCCAGGTCGATGACGATCGTGTCGACGACGCCCTCGAACAGGGCGCGCAGGACCGCCTCGCGACCGGTGACGCCGTTGCCGGACCCGATGGCATCCTGCACCCGGGCGCGGACGGCCTCGTTGCGCCGCATCGCCTCGGCGCGCACCGCCTCGGCCACGGCCTCCTCGACCCGGTCCTCCGAGCCGTCCTCGGCCCTGCCGCCGACGTCGAGCTCGACGATCCGGTCGGCCAGCGGCGGCGCCAGGACGTCACGCAGGATCGAGGTGACCTGGTCGCCACCGGCGACGAGGACCAGCTGGATGTCGTGGCCCTCGACCTCTTCGGCGAGCCGCTCGGCGACCAGGCGCATGTTGTCCTCCCAGTGCTCCTCGGCCCGCTGCTGGAAGCGGCGCTGGGACCAGCCGCCCGGGTTGGACTTGGTGATGTGGGACGTGGCGCCGTCGACGGTGGACTCGGTGCGGGTGTCCCGGTCGGTGACGATCGTCAGGTCGGCCCCGACGCGGTCGACCTCGACCACGGCATGGGGCACCCAGGTCTGCCGGCGGGCCAGCAGCTGCCCGAGGGAGGGGAGGGGGCCGGCGGCCACGGCCACCTGGTTCTGGGGCATGCCGCTGTGCCACACCTCCAGGCCGTCGTCGGCCACGACGGCCACGGCGGTGGCGCCGCCCTGGTGGCCGGCGGCCTGGACGGCGTCGACGACACGGGCGGCGGCGTCGTCGTCGGCGATGGCTGCGACGGCGTCACGGGCGTGCTCGAGCTCGAGGGCCAGGCGGTCTGAGGCATCGGCGATGCCGCTGTGCGTCGGGACCACGACGGTCGCGATGCTCCCGCGCAGGTAGTGGGCCAGGATCGGGTCGGATGTGGGGATGGTGCTCATGCCCGACGCCCTACCCGCCCTCGGCCCTGGCACGCCTGCCCACCCGGGTGACCATGGCTGTCCCAGCATCTACCGTGTGCGCATCATGAGCGCTGGGACCGATCACCGTCGTCTGCTGAAGCTGCTGGTCGAGTTCGCCAGCACCATGGTGTCGGACTACACCGCCGAGGACGCCCTGGACCATCTGATGGCCCAGGTCCCGCCACTGCTGGGCGTCGACGGGGCCGGGATCATGCTGGAGGACGACGGCGGCGAGCTGCGCTTCGTCTCGGCCTCCAACGACACGGTGCGGCTGATCGAGGAGTTCCAGGTCCAGACCGGCCAGGGGCCGTGCGTCATGGCCTACGAGACCGGCGAGGTGGTCGTGGCCGACGACCTGACGGCCGACACCCCCTTCCCGGCGTTCGCCGAGGTCGGCCTGGCCGGGGGGATGGCAGCGGTGCACAGCTTCCCGATGCTGCTGGAGGGTGTGCGCGTCGGCGCGCTGAACCTGTACCGCGGCGTGGCCGGGCCCCTCCCCGAGGAGGGCGTGGAGGTGGGGCAGCTGTTCGCCGACATCGCCACCACCTACCTGTTCAGCGCCCGCAGGCACGACCGGCTGACACGACAGATCGAGGGTCTGCGCAACGCGATCTCTGAGAACGGCGTCGTCGACCAGGCCAAGGGCGTGCTGATCCACGCCTACGGACTGCAGGACCGCGAGGCCTTCAGCCTGCTGCGACGCCATGCACGTAGCCATCGCCTACGCGTCCTGGACGTCAGCCGGCAGATCATGGATGGCTCCCTCGAACCAGCCACCGTGGTCAATTTCGACTAGGTGTGGTTTAGGTACATGGCAACGCGGATATCCATGTAGGCCTCGTGCCCGACCCCCGCACGACGAAGGATCACCGTCTAACGTCAAGGGAGTCCAACATGTCTGCAACCATCCAGGCCACGCCGACCCGCAGCCGCCGCGAGACCCTGCACGACCTCGTCCTCGCCTACCAGGAGGAGGGTCGTGACCGCGATGCGGAGGAGATCCTCGAGATGATCGAGGGGCTCATCATCTCGCGCGTCCGTCGCGTGCTGCGCGGCTCCACCGAGTACGACGACCTGTACCAGGTCGCCCGCATGGCCGCGTTCCGCGCCATCGGCCGCTGGCGTCCCGACGGCGGCGCGGCGTTCACCACGTTCGTCACCCGCACCGTCGACGGCTCGCTGAAGCGGTACTTCCGCGACCGCATGTGGGACGTGCACGTCACCCGGTCGGCCAAGAACCTGTCGCTGCGGGTCACCAACTTCCAGCGCCACTTCGAGTCCGACCACGGCCGCACCCCGACGGTGCCCGAGCTCGCGGACTTCGCGGGTCTCAGCATCGAGGAGACCATGGAGGGGCTGCAGGCGGCCAACGCCTACAGCAGCGACTCCCTCGACGTGCCGATCGGCGAGGACGGTGCGGTCCTCGGTGACCTGCTGCCCGACACGCCGCGCGGCTCCGACCGGGACCTCCTGATGGACGTGTTCGCGCAGATCCGCGACCTGCCCGAGCGTGAGCGTCGGATCGTGTACCTGAGCTACTACCACGACCTGACGCAGCGCGAGATCGCCGAGCGCGTCGGCTGCTCGCAGATGCACGTGTCGCGTCTGCTGCGGCGCAGCCTGGGCACCGTCCGCGAGCAGCTGAGCAGCATCAGGTAGCCAGCCGGGACGACCCCCGGGATGGTCCGACCGCTACCTGCGGAAGCGGATCGTCCCGGGGGTCTCCTCACGCTCGAGCTCACCCCTGGCGGCCAGCAGCTCCAGGTGTGCGGCCGTCTCCCAGGTCGCCAGGACCTGGTTGAACAGGTCCAGCTCGGCGAAGTCGGTCTGCCGACGGGTCCAGCCCAGCGCCCGCGCCGTCCCGAGGGCGTCGCCGGTCGTGCCCGGCCTGATCGCCCGCAGGCACGCCGCCAGGCGGTCGTCGTGGTGGGCCGTCAGCTCGTCCACCCTGCCCGCCAGGTCGCTGAACATGGGGCCGTGTGCCGGCAGGACCAGGTCGACGTCCAGCGTCCGGACCCTGGCCAGCGACGACAGGAAGTCCGCGAGCGCCATGCGGTTGACGACGCCCTCCAGCCCGATGGAGGGGGTGATGTGGGGCAGTACGTGGTCACCCGAGAACAGCACCCGTCGGCCGGCGTGCAGGAAGCACAGGTGGCCGCTGGTGTGGCCCGGCGTCCACAGCGCCTCGACCGGTCCGTCGGTGGTCTCGTGGGTGTCGCCGTCGTCGAGCCAGCGGTCGGGCTCGTCGAAGTCGAAGCGGATGGTGTCCAGCCCCTGCCGGGCCAGCGCCAGGTCGGCGAGCTCACCGGCCCCGTAGCGCGTCAGCTCGGTCATCCGTGCCTGCCGCGAGGCCAGCGGGTCGGTCGTGATGTTGCGGAAGGTGCCCTCGTCACCCTTGCCCAGCCAGTAGCCCCCGGCCCCCTCGCGGACCAGCGCGGTCGCCTGCCCCAGGTGGTCGTAGTGCACGTGGGTGACGAGGATGCGGCGGATGTCCCCGACGCCCGCGCCCGCGGCGTCGAGCCCTGCCTGGACCGCCTGCCTGGCCACGGGCGAGTCCCAGCCGGCGTCGATCAGGGTGACACCGTCGCCGTCCTCCACGACGTACACGCTGACGGCGCGGAGGCCGTCGTCGGGCAGCGGTACGGGGGCGCGGTGGATGCCGGGCAGGACGGTCTGGACCTCGGGATCACTCCATGTCATGCACCGGAGTCTGCCGCGTCAACTGACTCGGGTCAGGTTTCGCCACCCGGGTGGTCCACCCCCATCCGTCCCAGGGCGTATCGTTGGGCCTCCCCGCGCACGATCGGACGGATCCTGGATGACCACTCCTGTCAACCCCGCCGACGGCGTCGATCGCCTGATCAAGGTGCCGACCGGCATCACCGGGTTCGACGAGATCACCGAGGGCGGGCTTCCCCGAGGCCGCACCACGGTCGTGTGCGGCCGTGCCGGCTGCGGCAAGTCGCTGTTCGCCGCAGAGTTCCTGCTGCGCGGTGCCAGGGACATGGGCGAGCCGGGGGTGCTGATCTCCTTCGAGGAGACGCCCGAGGAGATCGCGGTCAACCTTGCCTCGCTCGGCCATGACGTCCAGTCCCTGACGGCGCAGGGCCTGCTGCGCACCGACTTCATCCGGGTCGAGCGCAGCGAGATCCTGGAGAGCGGCCCGTACGACCTGGAGGGGCTCTTCGTGCGCATCGGCCTCGCGGTGGACGCCATCGGGGCGACGCGCGTCGTCCTGGACACCCTGGAGGCGCTGTTCGCGGGCCTGTCGGACTCCGCGATCCTGCGCGGCGAGCTGCGGCGTCTGTTCCGCTGGCTGAAGGACCGGGGCCTGACCGCCGTGGTCACCGCCGAGAGCGGCGAGGGGAGGCTGACGCGTCACGGCATCGAGGAGTACGTGTCGGACTGCGTGCTGGTCCTGGACCACCAGACCGTCGACCGCATCGCCACGCGACGGCTGCAGGTGGTGAAGTACCGGGGCACCGGCCACGGCACCAACAGCTATCCCTTCACGATCGACGACGATGGGATCCGCGTGGTGCCGACGACGTCGATGGGGCTGGAGCACGCGGTCACCGACGAGCGGGTCTCGACCGGTGTGCCGGCCCTGGACACCCTTCTGGGCGGTGCCGGCGTGCACCGCGGCTCCACCGTGCTGGTGTCCGGGCAGGCCGGTACCGGCAAGTCCAGCCTGGGCATGTCCTTCGCGCTGGCGGCCGCAGACCGTGGCGAGCGCTGCCTGTACCTGGCGTTCGAGGAGTCGCCTGACCAGATCATGCGCAACATGCGGTCCCTCGGCATGGACGTCCGGGCGGCACGGGAGTCCGGTCACCTGATCATCCAGTCGGCACGGCCCACCTCGGCCGGTCTGGAGAACCACCTGGGTCACGTCGTCGCACTGATCGAACGGCACGCCCCCTCAACGGTGGTCCTCGACCCCCTCACCTCGCTGGAGGTCGCTGGCAGCGCTGGCGACGTCCGCATGACGCTGATGCGGCTGCTCGACGTGCTGAAGTCCCGCGGCATCACGACGCTGATGACGTCCCTCGTCAGCGGCGTCGACGCCGAGGATGGGCAGGAGAGCGGCGTGTCGTCCCTGGTCGACACCTGGCTGCTGCTGCGCAACCTGGAGGAGCAGGGCGAGCGCAACCGCACGCTGTACGTGCTGAAGTCGCGGGGTACCGCGCACTCCAACCAGATCCGCGAGTTCGTGCTGAGCGACGATGGCATCTCGCTGCTGCCCGTGCAGGTCATCGACAACCGCGTCATGACGGGATCGGCCCGGCTGGCGGCACAGGCCGCAGCCGCCGCGGACCTCGAGGTCATGCAGGTCGAGCGCGACCTGGCGGACCAGGCGATCGCCGCGCGTCGGGCGGTCGTCGACGCCCGCATCCGTGCACTGGAGACGGAGCTGCAGGTCGAGACCGACCGGGTCCGGCGTGAGCTGCAGCGACGAGAGCTGGAGCTGGCGAAGCAGCACCGCGTGGACGTCCGCCACGGCCAGCCGTCCACGGAGGTCTCATGACGGGCCACGTCGGCGCAGGCGACCGGTACCTGCTGCGGCTGTACATCGCCGGCAGCAGCGCCCGCTCGATGGCGGCGCTGCGGAACCTGCGCGAGCTGTGCGAGACGCACCTCGTCGGCCGGTTCGAGCTGGAGGTCGTGGACCTCGTCGACGACCCGTCGGCGGCGGTCGAGCACAACATCCTGGCCATCCCGACGTTGATCCGACAGCTGCCCCTGCCGGTGCGTCAGATCATCGGTGACCTCTCCGACCACGAGCGTGTGCTGGAGGGCATCGCGGTGATCCCCCTTGACTGAGACACCCGTCGACGACCGGGGGACCGTCTACGTCCTGCGGCTCTTCGTGGCCGGCCCCACCGCCAGGTCCTCGCGGGCGCTGCGGAACCTCCGCGCGGTCTGCGACGCCCATCTGGCGGGTCGGTACGAGCTCGAGGTCGTGGACATCTACCAGCAGCCCGAGCTGGTCCGGACCGCCCAGATCGTGGCCGTGCCCGCGCTGGTGCGTGAGCTGCCGAAGCCGGTCCGCCAGATCGTCGGGGACCTGTCGGTGGAGGCGACCGTCCTGCGCGGGCTCGACATCGAGGTCCGGAGGTGACGGACGAGGACGCCGCCACCATCCGACGGCTGACCGAGGAGCTGGACACCGCCCGTGCCACCCTGGAGGCGATCGGCAGCGGTGCGGTGGACGCCATCGTCGTCGACGGCCCCACGGGTCCGAGGATCTTCTCGCTGGCCGGCTCCGGTGAGGTCTACCAGACCTTCGTCGAGGCCATGAACGAGGGGGCCGTCACGGTCAGCCTGGACGGGTTGGTCCTGTACGCCAACCGTCAGGCGGCCTCCCTGTTCGGGGTCCCCCTCACGAACCTGATCGGCAGCCGGCTGACCGAGCACCTGGACCTCACGCATGCCGCAGCCATCACCCTGCTGGGTAGGTCCTCCGCCCATCCGCAGCAGGTCGCGATCCCCCGACCTGACGGCACCAGCGTGCAGGTCCTGCTTTCCGGTCGGGTGGTCGAGTCGCCCGAGGAGGGGATCTTCTGCGTCGTCATCACCGACCTGACCGACATCGTGGCAGGGCAGGTCGCCAGCCAGCGGCTGGCTGCGCTCGTCGACGGGACCGAGGAGTGCGTCGTCGTGCTGGACGTGGCGCTGCGGGTCGAGTCGGTGAACCAGGGAGCAGCCACGATGTTCGGCTTCGACCGCCATGCGGCCGCCGGAGAGCCGGTCGCGACGGTCTTCGGCGAGGACGTGGCGGACCTGGCGTGCCGGGCGGCGCGGGACCGCTGCAGCCATCGCGAGGACGTGAGCATCCGCACGGGTGGGGGCGCGGGGACGGTCGTGCTGGTGACCGCCGCCCCCGTCGTCGACGGTCAGGGCGGGCTGACGGGGATCAGCCTGCTGGGCCACGACGTCACGGCCCGGCACTCCGCCCAGGCGCGGCTGGCCCACCAGGCTGCGCACGACCAGCTGACCGGTCTTCCCAACCGCACCGGGCTGCTGGACTGCATCGCCGAGCAGATGGATGTCAGGTCCGGCAGCCACATGGCCCTGCTGTTCGTCGACATCGACCGGTTCAAGCAGGTCAACGACACCCTCGGTCACAGCGGCGGCGATGACCTGCTGCGATCCCTCGCCCAGCGGATCAGCACCTCGCTGCGGCCGCAGGACTCGGCTGCACGCGTGGGAGGGGACGAGTTCGTGGTGCTGTGCGCCGACCTGGGACCGGACCGTGGGGCCGCCCAGGCGGCGGCGGTGGGCGTCGCCGACCGGCTGCTGGAGCTGATCGCCGAGCCCATCAGGGACGAAGGGGGACGGACCGTGCTGGTCCCCAGCGCAAGCATCGGCGTCGCGGTGACCCGAGGGACCGGCTTGTCGGCGGAGGGGCTGCTGCACGACGCCGACACGGCGATGTACCGGGCCAAGCAGCGCGGTCGGTCCCGCGTCGAGGTCTTCGATGCCGACCTGCGCGTGCAGACCCTCCGACGCGAGCGGACCGTCGCCGATGCACGCCGGGTGCTCGAGGAGGACCAGCTGCGGTTGTGGTACCAGCCCGTCGTGGGCCTGACCGACGGGCTGACGGTGGGCTACGAGGCGCTGCTGCGGTGGCAGCATCCCGAGCTGGGCATGACCGAGCCGCGCGTGCTGCTGGAGGTGGCCGACGACGCCGGCATGTCGGTGCTGATCGGTGACTGGGTCATCGACCGGGCGCTGGAGCACCTGCGCGACCTGACCGTGCAGCGGGGGTACGCCGGGTTCATGTCGATCAACATGGCTGCCGCCCAGATCGGGCACGGCAGGCTGATCGAGCGGCTTCCTCGGCGGACCCACCAGCTGGGGCTCGTGCCCTCGCGCGTGTGCCTGGAGGTGACCGAGGACGTGTCGCTGGACCGCTCCGAGCGCACCATCGAGGAGCTCGCGTCCCTGGCCGACGCGGGGTTCCGCCTGGCCCTCGACGACTTCGGCACCGGGTACGCCTCCCTGACCCACCTGCACCGGCTGCCGCTGACCTACCTGAAGATCGACAAGTCCTTCGTCGGCGCCATGACCGCAGTGCCCCCCTCGCCGATGATGGTGGCGCCGATCATCCACCTGGCCAAGGCCGCGGGCCTGCAGGTCGTGGCTGAGGGAGTCGAGACCAGGGTCCAGGAGACGATGCTGCGTGACCTGGGCTGCGACTTCAGCCAGGGCTTCCTGCACGGCGCACCCACTGCCTGACAGGATGCCCGGCACGTGGGGCCAGACCAGTGTGCGAGCAGTCCCGCATGAGGCCGAGGGGCCGGGTCAGGCCAGGCCGTTGCGGGCGGCCCAGGCGCCGATCGCGCCGTAGCCGTACAGACCCAGCTTGCTGCGGATGCTCGCGATGTGACCGTTGACGGTCTTGGCATCGATGCCCCAGTCCCGGGCGATCTCCGGCGGGTGCAGGCCGTCGGCCAGCAGCTCGATGACCTCGAACTCGCGTGCGGTCAGCCGGTTGGCCAGGTCGTTGATCTCGTTCAGGTAGGCCAGGGCCTCCGCGAAATCCAGCGAGGGCTGCTCTCCGGAAGCGACCAGGCGGATCTGCTCGGTCAGCCGGGCGCCGTCGTCCTTGCGCAGGTAGCCGACCGCGCCGTTGCGGCCTGCGTTGACGATGTCCCGCGCCTCCTGCGAGACCGACAGCGCGAACGTCAGCGCGCCCCGTGCGGCGACGGCCTTGAAGTCCGCCCAGCGACGCTCCTCCGCGGCGAACGGGCGATCAGCGGGCTGCCAGCGGACGTCGACCAGCACGAC
>JBFKGB010000134.1:0-8695 GCA_041633535.1 Euzebya sp.
CAGGGGCGTCCGTGAGGTCACGGACTCAGGCGGCCTCTTCCCGGAGGACGCCATCCGACCTCCGTATCGATCGGTCCACTGCTGGTGCAACCCTCCGGTGCCGGCGGACGTCACACCGACATGGCCCGTCTGCCCGTGATGCTGCTGCTCCTGTCCCTCCTGATCCCCGCGTGTGGGCCGCTGCGCGCCGGCGGGGGCCCGACCCCCGGCGACACGGTGGCCGTGGACCGGCCTGCGCCGGACAGCACGGACGTCCTGGCGCTGTCGGCGGGGCTCAACGACGCCGGTGCACGGCTGTTCCTCGCGGCCGCCGAGGGCGAGGAGGGCGACCTGCTGCTGTCGCCGCTGTCGATCGGCGCCGCGTTCGGCATGGCCGACGTCGGGGCGCGGGGTGCGGCGTCGGCGGGGCTGGCCGACCTGTTCGGCTACCCCGTGACAGGGCAGGACCGGCTGTCGGCGTTCAACACCCTGCTGCAGCAGGTCACGGCCCAGGACGGCCCGGTGGTGGCCCTCGCCAACCGCCAGTTCCCCGACCGGGCGTTCACGCCCGATCCGGCGTTCAGCGACGCCATCGCGACCTGGTTCGGCGCTGCGGCCCAACCGCTTCCGCTGCAGGCCGACCCCGACGGGTCCCGCGACATCATCAACGGCTACGTGGCCGAGCAGACCCGCGACCTGATCCCCGAGCTGCTGCCACCGACGTTCCTGACGCCCGACAGCGTCCTGGTGCTGGTCAACGCCCTGTACCTGCAGGCGGACTGGGCCATGCCGTTCGGCAAGTACCCCACCCAGGCCACGGACTTCACACGGCTGGACGGGACCACCACGACCGTGCAGCTGATGGACGACCGCGAGCTGTCCGGCCCGGCGCTGGCCGGCGACGGCTTCGTCGCCGCCGCGAAGCCCTACGAGGGCGGTCAGCTGGACCTGCTGGTGGTCGTGCCCGACGAGGGCCGGTTCGAGGAGGTCCAGCAGCGGCTGGCCGAGGGGCTGCTGGACACGGTCGCCGCCGACGCCGCCGAGCAGTCGGTGCAGCTGCTGCTGCCTCGGTTCGGCTCCGCGGCCCACCTGGACCTGCGACCCCTGGTCGAGGACGGCCTGGGGATCGACGGGATCTTCTCGGATGACTACGCGGGGATCGCCGAGGGCATCGAGCTGACCGCCGCGGTCCATGGCGCCGACATCCGTGTGGACGAGATCGGGACGGTGGCGGCCGCCGCGACGGCCCTGGGCTTCGAGGAGTCCGGTGCCGGCCAGCCCGACCTGGTCGTCCGCGCCGACCGGCCCTTCCTCTACGCCATCCGCCACCAGCCGACGGGCGCGGTGCTGTTCCTCGGCCGGGTCATGGACCCGCAGGACCCGGGGGCCCGTGCAGCCAGCTGAGGAGGTCGGGGGGCAGCAGCGACGGGATGCGCTGCCGGTAGCGCTCCAGGCTGAGGGGATCGATCGCCTGGCCCTCGCCCGTCCGGCCCGACCGGAAGAACGCCGTGGGGTCCCGTACGATCCCGACGGGGTCCGGCACCAGCTGCGCCGCCCGGTCCCGCATCGCTGTGAAGGACGTCGCCGCGACGACGCCGTCGATGACGGGGTCGGTGCCCAGGATCCGGGCCAGCCGTCGCACCTCTCCATGCGGGTCGTGGTGCAGGTCGGCGTAGCGCACCAGGTGCACGCCCGGCGCCCGGCGGCGGTCCCACGCGTCACGCAGGTGGTGGGCCACGCCGGGCAGCGAGTCCAGGTCGGTCTGCGGATCGGGGTCGGCGTCCACCCAGCGCCGCAGCCAGCCCGCCAACCCGTCCGGCGGCGGCCCGGCCGCGCCGGCCGCCCGTCCGGTCAGCTCGGCCATGCGCCGACGGTCCAGGTTGCGCATGTGGTGGAACAGCGACACCGCCGCATCCAGCGGGTGACGGGCCACCACGACGTAGGTGACGCCCTCGACATCGGGGACGCCGTCCAGGGGCGTGTGGGTCTTGATGACCCGTCGGTGCCGCTGCCCCTCCAGCCGGGCCAGGACCGCGTCCACAGGCTCGACCAGGTGGTCCAGCCACGGCGACAGGGTCGCCAGCGGTTCCGGGAGCTCGTCCGGACCGTGCACCAGGTGCAGCAGGACGGCCTGCATCCACGTGGTCCCGTGCTTGGACCTGGTGCTGACCACGATGTCGTCGTCCCGCAGCGCCAAGCCGTCCCAGCGCCTGCTGTCCTCGTCGCCGGAGACGTACCGACGGCGTGCGTCCCGAGCCATGCGGTCACGCTACGGCAGCCCTCGCCGCGGCGCATGACCGTGCCGTCTGCGAGGCTGGCCCGTGCGGGGCGACCCAGGAGGTACGCCATGACGGTGTGGTTCGACGGCCAGGACACGATCGGCTGCAGCCTGGATGAGGTGAAGCGCGACGTCGCCGACGTCGGGACCCACTTCGTCGAGGTCATCTCGCTGCTGCCCGGGATGACCAGCGTCGAGCTGCTCACCCAGACCCCGGCAGGGGTGACGATCCGGACCAACGAGGGGTTGATGACGCGGACCAACGTGTCGACCCGGGTCGAGCCCGACAGGGTCGTCGTGGAGTTCGACGAGCGCTACGAGGCGGGGGAGGCCGGAGGAGCGCCCAGGGTCACGACCACCGCACACGTGCGCGACGAGTTCGTCTCTGCGGGGGCCGACGTGACCCATCACCTTGTGATCGAGGACGTCGACGCGACCGGCGTGCTGGGCTTCCTGTACCGCAGGTTCGGTCAGAAGCGGATGGGCACGGCCTTCATGGACGCCCACAGGACGCACCTCGAGGCCGCCGCCGGCTGACGCGCGCCGGCAGGAGCGACGGCCACCCGCGGCGAACCCGCAGGGTGATGACCGACACGCCGCTCTCACGCCGATCCTTCCTCACCCGCAGCACGCTGGCCGCCGCTGCGGCAGGTGTCACGACCGTGCCGCTGGTCGGCACGGTCGCGGCCGCTGAACCGAACCTGGCTGGTGCTCCGGGAGACGACGGGCCCGTGGCGCTGGCCAGAGCCTGGTTCGGTGCCGACGGGCCCGGCCGGTTCGACACCACCCACCGCGTGTTCGCCGACGGATCGACGGAGGTCCTGCTGTGGCCCGGCGACGCTGCGCGGCTGGACGCGCGGGGCGTGCGGTACGAGACGGCCGAGCTGTCCACCCTGCTGGGCCCGGCGCAGGCCCGACCGGCCGACCTGCCCCTGCAGCCGGGAGAGGTCGACGCCTACCGGACGCTGGCCCAGCACGAGGCCGACCTGCGCGCGCTGGCCCAGGCGCACCCGCACACCAGCCGCCTGATCGAGCTGCCCCACATCACCTTCGAGGGTCGCCGTGTCCTGGCCCTCGAGATCGCCCGTGACGTCCATGCCGACGCCGACGGCCGCCCCACCCTCCACGTCGACGGGCTGCACCACGCCCGCGAGTGGCCGGCCGGCGAGATGGCGATCATGTTCGCCGTCGACCTGCTGACCGCCGACGGCACCGACCCGCGGGTGACCCGCATCCTGGACTCGGTCCGCACCGTCGTGGTGCCCGTCGTCAACCCCGACGGGTTCCACCACTCCCGGTCGGCGGCGGCCGAGACCCCCGGCGGCAGCGAGGCGCTGGTGCTGGGCGGACGGGGCGCCTACTGGCGCAAGAACCGTCGGTCCTTCACCGACCACTACGCGGCCGAGGGCCTGGTCAGCGACAGCGGCCAGCAGACCTACCCCGCACCGGTGCGTGGGACGGACGCATACGGCGTGGACCCCAACCGCAACTACGCCTACACCTGGGGTCGGCCGGGCTCGTCGGCCAACGACGCGCACTCACAGTCCCACCGGGGCGATGTGCCGTTCAGCGAGCCGGAGTCCCGCAACATCGCCTGGCTGATGACGACCCGCCACGTCACCGGCGCGATGACGCACCACACCTTCGCCGGCGAGATCATCTGGCCGTGGGCCAACGAGATGGGCGAGGCCCCCGACGCCGACCTGTACGCCGCCATCGGGGCACAGGCGGCCGCGCTGAACGGCTACAGGGCGCGGAAGTACAACACCTCGGAGGGCACGACGGCCGACCACTTCTACGGGTCGACCTCGACGTTGTGCTACCTGTTCGAGCACGGCAGGCAGGGCTTCCACCCCGACTACGTCAGCACCATCCCGGCGATGTACGCGGCGAACCGTGATGCGTTCCTGCTGCTGGCCGAGCGGCTGTGCATCGACACCGACACCCACTGCGTGCTGACCGGCCGGGTCGTCGACGCGGCAGGGGAGGGGGTGCAGGCCACGCTGACCACCCGGCGGCGCTACCAGTCACCGCTGTGGCTGTTCGGCGACGGCAGCACGCCCGGCGGACGCACCGTCGAGGAGGAGGTGTTCGAGGCGTCGATCACCACGTCGGCCGACGGCACGTTCACCTGGCACTTGAACCCCTCGACCCGGCCGCACGTCCTGCTGGAGGGGCGGACGGAGTCATGGGAGCTTGCGGTGTCGACCGGCCAGGCCGGGACCGTGCGCCACCTGACCCTGGACCGCGGGACGCGGCTGGACCTGGGCGACCTGCCGGTCGTGTGACGCAGGGGACGCCGGTGGGCCCTACCGGGTGGGCGGCGGGCGCCAGGTGGCGTCGGCGGGCGGCACCGGTGCAGCGGGTGCTGACACCGCCGTGGTGTCATCAGCCCGGTGCTGCGCCATCAGCGTCAGCCCGACGGCCCTGACGACGAGCCCGATGAACGCGGCCTGCACCAGCGGGCCGGCGACCACGTACAGGAACGGGGTGACCGCACCCAGGGCCTGTCCCAAGAACCCGCCGGCGAGCACGTACTGGACCACCGGGGCGCCGACGCTGACGGCCAGCCCCACGACCAGCATCCATCGCAGACCCCGTACGAGGTCGTCGTCGCCGCCCAGCAGCAGACGGATCATCGTCATCCCCCCAGTTCGATCGCCGCTACGGCGTGGCGAATGCCTCGGCGTGGCCACGGACGACGACGCCGTTCAACGCCGAGAACGGTAGCGTCTGGAAGTCCACGGCGTTGCTCATCAGCGAGCAGGCTCCGACCTCGCTGCGACCGGCGGCGCTGGTCAGCGTCGAGGGCGTCCCGCACTCCTGGTAGTGGTGGTGACCGCCCATCAGGTGACCGATCTCGTGGGCAGCCACCTTGGCCGCGAAGTCCCTGTAGAACGTGACGGGCCCGATCGGGATCCCGTCCTTCGGGTGCACCAGCGCATCGCCCACCTCACCGACGGCGAAGGCGTTCTCGGGGTTGGCGACCCCGCCGATGCAGTCGGCCTGCCCGGCCACCGCGGTCTGTCCCAGCGCCTGGATGTCAAGGTCGGTGGCGACGTAGACGATGTCGACGTCGTCCGGTCGTGCCCCTCCCATCTGGGCACGGGCCAGGTCGATGATCTCCTGGCTCTCGGTGGTGCGGTCACGGGCCGTCCCGTCCGGCCCCAGCGGCTGCAGCAGGTCCCACCCGGCCCATGTCAGCGTGATGTCCAGGTCGGTGTAGGGCTGCGGTGAGGCCTCCAGCACATCCAGGACGTCGGCGTACAGCGCGTCCCCGGCCTGCTGGTAGGCCGCCTCGCCCGCCGGGGTGCTGCGGTCGATGCGCGCCACCTCGACCGCGTCGGCCAGGTCCAGCACGAGCAGCACGTCAAGGCTGATCTCCTCCGCCTGGCCGGTGACGTGGTCGACGCTGGTCGCCTCGGGACCCAGCAGCTGGGCACTGTCGCAGTCGACGGCCTGGGCCTCCAGGTCGATCATGCCGATCCCCGCGGGGGTGCCGGTCGCCGCGGCGGTGGTCGCGGTCGTGGTCAGGAGGGCAAGCGCCACGGCCCCGACCAGCGAGGCGACGGGGCGGGACGGCGCACGTGGTGTCATCTCGCCACGTTCGCCGCGGAGGGCCCCGGATCCTTTCGACGGGCGCGACGAGATCGCCGTGACGTTCCAGGGAGGACAGGAACGGCCATGGTCCCGATCGACTCCTGGGTTCAGCCGACGGTGCCGCCACGTCGCGGCCGTGCTCAGGATGGGGCCGGCCGGTGGACCTGACCGACGGGTGAGAGCCGCAGGACGCCGACGGGTGGCGGGTCCTCGGTGCTGAAGCGGTCGGGCGCCGAGGCCCTGGCGTCACGCCGACCTGCAGCACCCGTGTCCAGCTGCAGCGGCTGCCACAGCCCGGTGTAGGTCCAGCCGTCGCGGGGCCGGTCGCGGACCCACACGGGCAGGGGAGTGCCGGCCGCGACCATCTCCTGCGCCTCACGGGCGGGGCGTGGGCTGCCGCCGATGACGACCAGGTCAGGCGCGTCGGGGTTGCGCCGTCGGGTGATGGCCAGCCCGACGACGGCGCCGCCGCCCGCCTGCCGGAGGGCGAAGGCCCGGGCGGTACGGGACCCGGCGGCGTCCAGCAGCTGGGTCCGGGTCTGCACCGTGCCGAGCGGTGGGAGGGTGGAAGCTGGTGATGTCTCGGTCATGGGCGGACCATAGGCAGGTCGGGCTGCTGCTCACGGGCCTGATCTCCCTACCTGTGGACAACCGTCCCCTCGGGTGGACCGGGCTAGCCTTCCGGCGATGGACGCCGCCTTCTTCGACCTCGACGGGTGCCTGGTCGACTCGCGCCTGGCGATCTCGACCGCCATCAACCATGCGCTGGAGGTGCTGGGCCTGCACCCGCTGCCCCCGACCGACCTGCACCGGTTCATCGGGCCGCCGCTGCTCGAGACCTTCACGACCCTGCTGGGGCGGCAGGGCGCCGATCCGGCCCGCGCCCTGCAGGCCATCGACGCCTACCGCGAGCAGTACGCCGACGGATCGCTGCGCCTGACCACCGTCGTCCCCGGCGTGTCCGAGGTGCTGGCCGCCGTGGCCGCACAGGTCCCCGTCATGATCGTGACGTCCAAGCCGGCGGTGTCGGCGCGCAGGATCGTCGACGCGCTGGGGCTGGACACGCACGTGGGGGCGGTGTTCGGGCCGGACCTCGATGCGCTGACGGAGCCGAAGTCGGTCACGCTGGAGGCTGCGCTGGCCGCTGCTGGTCACGCTGGACCGGCGGACCGGGGCCGGACCGTGATGATCGGTGACCGCCTGCACGACGTCCATGCGGGCCGGACCTGCGGGACACGGACCGTCGGGGTGACCTGGGGCATCGGCGACCGCGTCGAGCTGGAGGACGCCGGCGCCGACCACGTGGTCGACCAGCCCGCGGACCTGCTGGACCTGCTGGCCGCCTGATCAGGGGCGTTCAGCTGCGTCGGCGCAGGCCTCGGAGCTTCCTGGCCCAGAACGACGAGGTGACGGCGCCGGCCAGGGACCCGGTCACCAGGTAGGCCGTGGTCAGCTCGGTCAGGTCGTCCTTGCAGGCCGGGCAGACCTCGACGTTAGCGAGGTTGCGGACCAGGACGGCCTTCCGGCCGCACTTCGGGCAACGGCTGCGGTGTGGTGGCATGGCACAGGCTGGCCCGTCGACGACGCCGGGTCAACGAGTCGATGGAGACGTCTCATGGCTGCCGACCAACAGACTGCACCCGTCACCGTCGGCGGATGTCCCTGATCCAGACTGCCATGTCCCGGCGCCTGAACTCGAACATGTCGGTGGCCGCTATGAGATCGCTCAGCTTCCGGTAGCCGTGATTCCTCGGATCCAGGGAGGCCTGATTGGCGATGTGATGTCCGACCTGACCCAGATGGGCCCACCCGTCCTCGTCAGCCGTCGCCTCAGCCGCACTCCGCAGCATCCGGACGAGTCGTGTGTCCGCCCTGAGGGCCCGTCGGTCGCTCACCTCAATCGATCGCCCCGGGTCCGTCCGGGTGTCGCGGAGGGCCTCGACGAACGTGAACTGGGAGCAGGCGTTGACGAAGGGGGCGGGGGTCTTCTTCTCGCCGAAGCCGTAGACCTTCATGCCGTGGGTGAGGAGGCGCATGACCAGAGGCGTGAAGTCGGCGTCGCTGGAGACGATGGCGAAGCCCTCGACCGATCCCGAGTGCATGAGGTCCATGGCGTCGATCACCATGGCCATGTCCGAGGCGTTCTTGCCAGGGGTGTAGGCGAACTGCTGGATCGGACGGATCGCGTAGGCGTGCAGGCATTGGGTCCATCCCCCCAGGCTCGCGCTCGCCCAGTTCCCATATGCACGCCGTACGTTGGCGACACCATGGCATGCCACCTCGGGCAGGATCAGACTGATGGTCGACGACGGCGCGTTGTCGGCGTCGATCAGTAGCGCAAGACGCATCCCCAAGCCCTTCACCCCACCCCCTGATCCTCGTTCGGCTCACGGCGCTGAGCACGCTGCGCAACCTAAGGGGTACGCACGGCGTCGCCAAGTCCTACGGTCGGCCACGTGGCATGCTGCGCCGATGGACAGGATCGTGCTGGGGGACGCCGTCTGGCTGCGGCCGTTGATGATCGAGGACGCGGCCGACATCGTGGCTGCCGTCCGCGAACCCGACGTGGTGCGGTACACGCGCGTCCCCGCCCCGTACGGAGCGGCGGACGCCGAGGCGTTCATCAGCGGTCAGCTGGTGCCGGCCGGGGAGCGGCCGACCACCTTCGCCATCGCAGTCGCCGATGCAGACCGTCCGGAGGGGCGTTTGCGGGGGGTTGTGGGGATCGAGGTGGACAGCCGCAGCGCCACCGGGGAGGTCGGGTACTGGATCGCACCCGACGCCCGCGGGTCCGGGATCACCCGTCGAGCCGCCCACGCCGTCTGTCGCTACGGCTTC
>JBFKGB010000135.1:0-8668 GCA_041633535.1 Euzebya sp.
CCGGCCGTGCACGTCGACTACATCGAGTCGCTGACGGCCGAGGGCCCCTCCGTCGTCTACGGCGGCACTGCCGCGATCAGCGACGACGTCGCCGCGCAGCTGCAGTCCGCGCTGGAGGGCTGAGATGCCGGTCATGGTCACGGGGGTCGACACCTCCGCAGGACGCCACGCCGTCCGGCTGCTCGCCGGCAGGGGCGGTGAGGTCCGCGTCTTCGTCGAGGTCACCGAGGACCCCGAGGAGGGGGAGGCGCTGGCCGCCGGCTACCGCGAGATGGGCTGCAAGGTCGCCCACGGCCACCTGGACGACGAGGCGCACGTCGAGACGGCGCTGGAGCAGGTCCACACCGTCATGCACCTGCTGGGACGGCCGACCGACGACCCCGACGCCTACGTCGAGCGCACCGCGACGGTGCTGTCGGGCGCGATCGGTGCCGGCTGCCGACGGCTGGTGCTGCTGAGCGACCTGGCCGTGACCGACCCGGGGGACAACGTCTGGCTGCAGGCGCTGGCCGAGGCCGAGGAGATGGCCGAGGACGCCCCGTTGGAGAGCGTGGTGCTGCGCTGCGCGACCATGCACGGCACGCACGACGCGCTGACCACCGCCATCGCCGCTGGCGGGCTGGGGCCCGACCCGGCGGGCGCCCACTGGCCGGTCGCGGCCGTCGACGTCGCCACCACCGCGGTGCTGGCCGACGCCGAGCGTGACCTGGACACCGGGCTGCACGTCGTGGTGTCGCTGACCGGGCCCCAGCGGATGACGACTGCCGACTACGCCGCAGCCCTGTCGACGGCCCTGGCCGCCGAGTCGGGCGATCCGCTGCCCCCCGAGTCGGGCGATCCGCTGCCCGCCGAGTCGGGCGATCCGCTGCCCGACGCCGCCGTCGAGCTGCTGTCCCGGGTCGTGGAGCGCCCTGAGGACGCCCTGGGCAGCAACGGCCGGTCGCTGCAGCAGGGGCTGTGACCGTCGCGGTCAGGACCCGCCGCTGAGGGCGATGACCGCCACGACGACCGCGGCCGCGAGCAGAAGGACGACCGCGAGCGCGATCAGCGGACCCTTCCCGCTGTCCTGCTTCGGTGGTACGGCGCTGGGCGGCAACCCGGGCGGCAGCCCGCCGGGCAACCCTGGCGGCAGGCCCGCAGGGAACTGTGCGGCGCCGGGCTGTGGCGTCGCACCGGTGGGGGCCTGGGCGAACGGCCCGCCCGTGGGCGGCGGGGTGTAGACCCGCTCGGATGGCGGCGTGACCGGTGGTGGGTCGGCGGGGGAGGGGGCGCCGGTGGCGCTGGTGGGGATCCGACCGGTGGCCGACAGCGGGGGCGAGGGGGTGACCCGTGGGGTCTCGGTGCCCAGCCCCAACGTGCGGGTCACGTCGTCCATGAACGCGGTGCACGTCGGGTACCGGTCGGCCGGTGACTTGGCCAGGGCCCGCTGGAACACCGCGTCCAGCCCCCGGGGCCATGGGCCACCCGGCTGGGTGTGGAAGGCCGGGACGGGGTCGGTCAGGTGGGCGCTCAGCAGCGACAGCGTCGATCCGCCGGTGGGCAGGAACGGCAGCGTGCCGGTCAGGCACTCCCACAGGACGCAGGCAAGGGAGTACTGGTCGCTGGCCGGGGTCGCCTTGCTCTGGATCTGCTCGGGGGACATGTACAGGAGGGTCCCGACGAACTGCCCGGTGCGGGTCATCGTGGCCTGCGCCGAGGACTTGATCAGCCCGAAGTCGGTCAGGTATGCGTGGGGCTGGCGACGACGGCCGCCGTACTTCTCGGGCTGCCACCCCTCCAGCAGGATGTTGGCGGGCTTGACGTCGCGGTGTGCCAGCCCCTGCGTCGCCGCCGCGTCCAGCGCGTCGGCCATCAGGCCACAGATCAGCACCGCCTCCGCCGGCGCCAGCCGACCGCCGTGGTCAGCCAGGACCTTCTCCAGGTCGGGCCCGGCGACGTAGGTCATCACCAGGTACGGCGTCCCCTCGTACTCGCCGGCGTCGAACACCTCGATGATGTTGGGGTGGTGCACCGACGCCGCGCCCTCGGCCTCGCGGCTGAACCGTTCACGGAAGACGTCCTCGCCGGCGAAGCTGGGGTTCAGGGTCTTGATGGCGACCGCCTGCCCATGCTCCTCGTGCACACCGTGGTAGACGATCCCCACCGCCCCACGGCCAGCGACGCCGCGGATCCGGTACGGACCGATAATCGTCCCGACGGGCAGATCCCTCACGGTGTGAGCCTAGGAGATCAGGACGGTCCGCGTCGGATCAGTCGTACACCGGCCACCACGAGCAGGATCGCGAAGGCCCCCTGCAGCACGTCGGCGGGCAGCTGCTGGGCCAGCGTGCCGCCGGCCAGCCCGCCCGCGATGCCCCCTCCGCCCACCGTCAGACCGACCCGCCACAGCGTGTAGCCGTTGCGGCTGTGCCGCCAGGCGCCGACCACGGCGGTGGGGACGATCACGGCCAGGGAGGTGCCCTCGGCGACGTGCTGGGAGAAGCCGAAGCCCACGACCATGGCGGGGACCATGACCACGCCCCCGCCGACGCCCAGCAGCGCGCTGAGCAGCCCGGTGGCCACGCCGGTCAGCCCCAGCCCCAGCACGGCACCGACCCCCAGGGCGACGGCCGGGGCGGCGGCGTCACCGCCGCCGCCGGGCAGGACCAGCCGGACGGCGACGAGGACCATGAAGATCCCGAAGACCAGCCGCAGCCGACCGGCGGGGATCCGCTTCATCGCGTCGGCGCCACCGACGGCACCGGCCAGGGCCCCGGCCGCGAGGGCTGCGGCGGCGGGCCAGGACACGGCCCCCTCCGCCGCGAAGGGCAGCAGCGCGGCCGGCGCCGTCACGATGATCGCCGCCAGGCTGGTGGCGTGGGCACGGTGCTGCCCGATGCCCAGCAGCACCAGGCCCGGCACCAGGACGATGCCGCCGCCGACGCCGAACAGACCGGCCATGACCCCTGCGGCAAGGCCCAGCGTCAGGGCCCGCGGAAGGGAGATGTCGGACGTGGGCACGTCCGGAACCCTAACGGTCAGCCCTGCGCAGGTGACATCGACGGCAGCGCGCTGAAGACCACCGGTTGCCCGGGACGGCCGAAGTGCCAGCCCTGGCCCTGTCCGACGCCGAGCTCGCGCAGGAGGGTCGCGGTCCGCGCGTCCTCCACACCCTCGGCGATCAGGACGGTCCCGGTGCGGCGTGCGAAGGTCACCAGACCCTCGATGATCGCGACCGACACCGGGTCCTCGCAGCAGCCGGTGACGATCGCACGGTCCAGCTTGACGACGTCGGGCGACAGCTCGGCCAGCAGCTTCAGACCCGCGAACCCGGCCCCGACGTCGTCCAGGGCGATCCGGGCCCCGGCGGCCCGCAGCCGCTCGAAGGCCTGCAGGACGACGTCACGGTTGCCGACCTGCTGGTGCTCGGTCAGCTCGACCACGATCCGGTCGGCGGTCCCGCACGACTCGACCAGGGCCAGGAAGGAGGGGTCCGTGATGGCGTCCGGCCCCATGTTGATCGCCAGGTGGGCGTCGGGGATCTGGGACAGGCGGTCCATGGCGGCGGCCGCCGCCAGCAGCTCCAGGGCCACCGAGCGCCCGACGGCCGAGGCGGCGGCGAACGCCTGGTCGGGGGAGATGCCGTCGAACCTCGCCAGGGACTCATAGCCCAGCACCGCCCCGTCGGTCAGGTCCACGACCGGCTGCAGCACGGTCGTCAACGTCCCCTCCGTCAGCACCCGGTCCACGGCCAGGATGTGGGCGGCGTCCACCTCGGGTGTGTCGAAGCCCATGATCAGGGCCTCGCCGATCCGCCGTCGGAGGGTCCGCTCGATGTCCTGCCGGTGGTTGAGGGTCACGGCGAAGCTGTACATCAGCCCGCCGCCCATGAGCGCGGCGGCCATGGCCATGCCGATCGTGCTGAGCACGGCCCCGTCCCCCGACAGCGCGTCGTGGGCCCCGACGGCGGCCAGCCCGGCGAACACGACCAGCGTGGTGCCGACCCACCCCTCGGCATCCCCTGGCCCCCGGCCCGCCCGACGCAGCCACAGCAGCGCGGCCGTCAGCAGCAGCAGCATGATCCCGATCAGCAGGCCAGCCAGCACGGGGACCGACGCAGGATCCAGGGTCGGCTGGACGGTCTGCTGCAGCGCCAGCGCGGCGACGCCGACCCCACCGATCCCGACCCACATCGCGGTGCGACCCAGCAGGCCGCTCAGCACGATCAGCCCGGGGGCTGCGATCGCCAGCAGGGCCAGCTCGACACCCGTGGCCAGCTGGGCCAGGGCCGGGAGGTCCGCGACTGCGCCCGTGGCTGCGGTGCCGGCGCCACCGGCCATGCCCTGCAGGACCGTGTCGCGGAGGGGGGAGCTCGCCAGCACCCCCAGCTGGGCCGCCGACAGCTCCGGCAGCCCGCCACGCAGCAGGGCGGCCACGGCGTCACCCATGCCGGGCGCGTCCAGCCCGGACGGGCCGGCCGTGGCCCCCGTGGTGGCTGCGGACAGGGCGCTGAGGTAGCCCTCGCTCAGCAGGATCAGGACGGTCGAGACGGTGAACCCGAGGGCTGCGGGCAGGAGGTGTCGCTCGTCCAGCACCTTGATGCGGATGCCGAGGACGGCCGCGATCAGCCCCAGGCCCCAGGCCGCGCTGATCAGGTCCGCGCTGGGGTCGGTCGTCGCGGCGGCACCGGGCGTCAGCGCCACGACCGCCAGCGAGATGGACAGGCTGACGACGACCCCGACCAGCAGCGGTCCGAGCCTGATCCGGCGCTGCCAGATCTGGTCGTCGTCTGTCATCCTCGTCGGTTCCTTCCCCGGGGCCATGCTCACCCTGGGTGAACAGCCTTCACGGCCGGTCATCGGCAGAGGGGGCGGGAACTTGAGCGCGAATCGTCGCAAAGCTGTCGGGAGGCCGCCGAGATGCTCGGTGCGAGGCCCAGCCCGTACACTCGCGATCCACCACCACCGCGACACCAGGAGCACGACCCGTGGGCGAGTTCGTCAACGTCACGACCGATGAGCACGGCGTGGCCACCATCCGTCTGGACCGCGCGCCGGTCAACGCCCTGAACTTCCAGGCGTGGGACGAGTTCGCCGAGGCGGGTCTGCAGGTCACCCACGACGACGCCGTCAAGGCGGTCGTCATCTGGGGTGGTCCCAAGGTGTTCGCCGCCGGCGCCGACATCAAGGCCATGCGCGAGATGAGCTACCAGGTCGCCTTCGCGACGGCCGGCAAGCTGCAGGAGGCCTTCCGCATCCTCGCAGAGATCCCCAAGGTCACCATCGCCGCGGTGAACGGCTACGCCCTCGGTGGCGGCTGCGAGCTGTCGATGACGGCGGACTTCCGCTACGCCGCCGACAACGCCCGCTTCGGCCAGCCCGAGATCAAGCTGGGCCTGATCCCCGGTGCCGGCGGCACCCAGCGTCTGGCGCGGATCATCGGCATCTCCAAGGCCAAGGAATGGGTGTACGGGGGAGAGCTGTACGACGCCCAGACCTGCGAGCAGCTGGGCCTGGTCGACCGGATCTACCCGGCCGACGAGGTCTACGACCGCGCTGTCGAGGCGGCGCGTGGCTACGCAGCCGGCCCCTACGCCCTGCGCATGGCCAAGAAGGCGCTGGACGAGGGCATGTCGATGGACCTCACGTCCGCCCTGAAGCTCGAGACCGAGCTGTTCGCCGGCTGCTTCGCCACCGACGACCAGAAGATCGGCATGGACGCCTTCATCGCCAAGGGCGCGGCCGAGTTCGGTCAGAGCTGAACCCCGTACCCGTCATCCTCCAGGAAGCCCCCACCATGGCCGCAGACCCCGTCACCACCCAGCCGCTTGACCCCAAGCAGGCCAACATCGTCTACCACGACTGGGAGGCCTCGACCTATGACGACAAGTGGTCGATCAGCTTCGACGAGCGCTGCATCGACTACGCCGTCGGGCGCTTCGCCAAGGCGCTGGGCGGCACGCCGCAGCGCTTCGAGAAGGTCCTGGAGATCGGTGGCGGCACCGGCTTCTTCCTGCTGAACGTCGCCCAGGCGGGCTACGTGGGCGAGGCCTGGACCACCGACATCTCCGAGCAGATGGTCAAGGTCTGCATCGAGAACGGCCGCCGGCTGGGCATCGAGGTACAGGGCCGGACCGCCGAGGCGGAGTCGCTGCCGTTCCCCGACGACAGCTTCGACCTGGTCATGGGCCACGCCTTCATCCACCACGTCCCGGACCTGCAGACGGCCTTCAGCGAGTTCCGGCGCGTCCTCAAGCCCGGCGGTCGCCTGATCATCGCGGGCGAGCCGACGCTGCTGGGCGACGCCATCGGCAACCAGTTCAAGCGGATCTCGCGCATCGGCGTGAAGACCGCGGCGGCGCTGCTGGGCCGCGAGCGCGTGCTGGCCGCGCCCCACTGGGCGCCCGAGGACGCCGACGCGGCGGCGCTCGAGGCACACGTCGACCTGCACATCTTCACGCCCGCCCAGCTGGAGGCGCTGGCGCACGAGGGCCGGTTCACCCAGGTCGAGACCTTCACCGAGGAGCTGACGGCCAACTGGTTCGGCTGGCTGACCCGGACCGCCGAGGCCATGCTCGCCGAGGGCATCCTGCCCGACCGCTACCCGCTGGTGGCCTACCGGATCTGGAAGTCGCTGTTCTGGCTGGACAACACCGTCCTGCGCCACGTCGTGCCGAAGGACGTCTTCTACAACGCGATCCTGACGGCGACCAAGCCCGCACGGTAGGCACCGTGACCGCCGAGCACTCCGCGTCGGAGGCCGACCAGCTGGGGCACGAGGCGGCCGTCGCCCGTCGTGACGCGGCCGTCGCCGCCGCCACCGTCGCCGAGGCCTCGGCGCGCGCGGTCCGTGTCGCGGCCGACGCGGGCCTGCAGGTCCCGTACGTGCCACCGCTGCCGTCGCGGACCCGCTGGGGCTGGCGTCGCGCGATCCGGTTCGCCGTCGAGCGCCGCATGTACACGCCGGAGTACATGGCGCTGTACAGCCGCAACGTCGCCCAGCGCCTGCGGCACCCGCAGGTCGTCATGGGCGGCATGGTCTTCTTCGGCCGTCGGGTCGAGCTGAAGGCGCGGATCGGCCACGGGAACCTGGAGCTCGGCGCCTGGTGCTGGATCGGTGACGACAACAAGCTGCGTGCCCACGAGGGCAACCTGCGGCTGGGGCCCAAGGTCGTCATGGGACGCGACAACGTCATCAACACCTACCTGGACATCGAGATCGGGACCAACGCCCTGCTGGGCGACTGGATCTACATCTGCGACTTCGACCACATCTACGACCGGCTGGACGTGCCGATCAAGGCGCAGGGCCTGGTCAAGTCCCCGGTCCGGGTCGGCGCGGACGTGTGGGTTGGCGAGAAGGCGACCATCCTGCGCGGGGCCGACGTCGGCTCGGGCTCGGTGATCGCCAGCCAGGCCCTGGTCAAGGGCGCCATCCCCCCGTTCTCGATCATCGTCGGGACGCCGGCCCGGGTGATCCGGTCCCGTCTGCCCGAGGGCATGACGGTGGAGGAGGGCCTGGCCCTGCAGCGCGCCGGTCACCCGATCCCCGGCGACCCGCTGGAGGGGTAGGGGTTGGCCGAGGAGGACCCACCGCCCTCACGGCGGACGGGGGGCGAGCGGGCACGTCGTGCCGGCGTCCGTGCGGCCGGGCGCGTCTTCGGCGACGAGCGCCGCATCGGTCTGTGGATCCTGCCGCTGATGCTGATCGTGGCCCTGGCCGCCGCGGTGCTGGCCACGGGCATCACCGTGCTGGTGTACGGCCAGCGCGTGCAGTCGTTGCGTGATGAGGTGGGCGGAGCCGCCGAGGCCGCCGACGAGGCGACCGCACAGATCGAGGACCTCGTCGAGGCCTTCCGCGCCGAGCTCGGGCTGTCGGAGGAGGCGACGGAGGCCGACGACGCGCCCGCCCCGGCGGACCCGACCGACCGGGTCTACGCCGTCGGCGCCGACGCCGGGGACGGGACGATCTCGGTGGGTGCGGCCTTCCCCTTCTTCTCCGACGGCGCCCAGAGCTTCCTGCTGACCGCCGCGTCGGTGGTCGGCCCGGCCACGACGGCGCAGATCTACCTGCCGGACGGCGTCGAGGTCGCCGAGGTCGTGGGCGTGGACCGTGACCGTGGGCTGGCCACGCTCCGCGTGGACGTGCCCGACATCGCGCCGCTGCCGTGGCGCCCGGTCTCCGCGGGCCTGGTGATCGACACGCCGATCCGGGTGCAGGGGGTCGCGGGGCCCGACACCGCCGCAGTGGTCAACGGTCGTGTGGTCGGCGTCGGCCAGCAGGCCCACCTGGTCGCAGTGGACACCACCGACTACCTGCGGGGCGCGCCGGTGCTGGACGCCGGCGGGCGCGTGGTGGCGGTGCTGGTGACGGACTACCGGCCCTACGGCGCGGTGGAGTCCTCGCTGCTGTACCTGCCGCCGATCCGTGCGGTCTGCCTGAGCCTGGTGGAGTGCTCGCCGGAGGACCTCGACGGTCGTCCGCCGCTGCCCCCGGTCGCCGACCCGCTGCCCGCGCCGCGCGTCGGCTTCCCGGCGGCCCCGCCGCCCCCTCCGCCACCGGCTCCCGCACCTGCCCCCGCGCCGGCCCCCGCCATCCCCCAGCCGACCGCGGAGCCGGCCCCCACCTCCACCGCACCCCCCGCCCCCGCACCCACCCCGACGCCGCGCCCCTCGGGCTGAACCCCCCC